>JAFVTJ010000076.1 GCA_017503305.1 Clostridia bacterium | reverse complement strand
TAAAGCTGTTTCTATGAATCACTCTACTTTGACTCGATTATTTAAAGAAGAATTAAATGTGACTACACGGGTCGATGTGGGCATCGACCCCTACGAAAATTAATTAGATAGGATAATAATTTATGAATTTAAAGAAAACTCTGTTTTGTATTGTCACTATAATTTACGATATTGTAGCGTTGTTTTGGTGTTATGTTATCACAAGCGACATAATTTATGAGTTGACGTCAATAGGCGTTAATGAAGGAAGCATTGGAATAATCGGTGGCGCGGATTTGCCGACACTAACGTTTATGTTGCAAACAGGCGCAATTTTTTCTTTTATTTTACATATCACCCTTGCGCTTTTAAATATTGTAATACCGTTATTATTGACGATTGCCGCCTTTAGAACTAAAACAAACCGCGCCTTAAATATATGGCTTATTGTTTTATTGGGAGTAGCATTGACATTTTTTATCCTTATTCCACCTCAAACTTATATTGTGGCATTGTATGCGGCGGTTTTAAGGATTGGGTATTTAGCTGCAATTTTAAAAATTGCTTATTTTGTACTTTCGATAGCGGCTATTGTTTTAAATATTTTGGCTTTGATTAAAAGAAAGGATGTTAAAATAAAATGAAAAAGATAATTGCAATAGTTTTAGTATGTGTGTTTTTGTTATCCCTTTGTGGTTGCAAGTCGGGTGATACAAATAGTGATATTACGTCCGAAAAACCGCAGTATATCAGCTTGCCAAAGGTTGAGGCTATTGAAGTTTCGACCAATGCCACCAAAAAGGGAACAATTATTACCGATAAAAAGGATTTTGAATTTTTAACAAAATATTATTGCGAACGAGAAATTCGTATGGATGAGTTTGCAACCATGGTGGATATGACCAAAGCAGTTTTAATAAAAATTACCGAAGATACGGTTTTATATTTATTAGAGGACGGCAAATTGGTTGAGCCTGTTATGGACGGCAATAGCGATTTGACCAAGCGCACTTTCTTGGTTTATACGGCAAATGAAAATGTTATTCTTAACAAGGCGCGCCTTGAAGCACTGTTAGGTAAGTATAAAAAGTCTAATGATACCGATAAAACCGAAAGTGAAGATACTTCGAGCAAAAGCGACACGGGCAACACAAGTAGCGATGGCCCGACAATTTGCCCACAACCACCTAAAAATGAAGAGCAAATAAAGCCCACAACGAAGAATGTTTTGCCAACGGTTAAATATAACGCAAAGGATATTACCGGTTGGTATGGCTCATTAACTCCTCTTAAAAACGGCGGGTTTTTAACCACGGGAGAAATTTTGGATGACGAGAATGCTTTTTCTATAATTCGCGTTTTTGATAAAAACGGAAGTTTGAGGAATGAGTACAAGTGCTCGCCTAATGATGCTTTTAATCTTCTAACCCCAACGAGTGATGGCGGATTTATTGCGGGTGTTAACTATAATCCCTATATTAAAAAGCTTAATAAAAATTTTGAAGTTGAGTGGACGGGTAAATACGAAGATGTCGCTTTGACAAGCTTTATAAAGGATGTAGAGGAAATTTCGCCCGATTGCTATGCAGTTTTGTTTTTGTCGCGTGATGATCCTAACGAAAATCATCTTAACTTAAGCTACATAGATAAAAACGGCAATTTTATTGAAAAGGTGCAGTCAATGAAGTCGGTAGACCCACTTGACCCGGATATAATTCCGGATGGTAACGGCGGATTTTACTTAACCACTGCCTGTGATGAATCCTTGGCAAAAAATTTCCCCTTAGTTGAAAAGAATTATAAGTCTTCAAATGATATTGATGCGGCAATTTTGCATTTTTCAGCCGAAAGAGAACTCGATTGGATTAAAACCTTTGGTGGCGGCGGTAAAGATTGGATAGAAGAAGCCACTATTGATGAAAAGGGCAATTTTTACGTTGCAGTAGCTACAAATTGGGACGGTTCAGACAATTTTTGGCCTAAGCCCTATGCTGATTGGTGTTATTCACGTAGAATGCTTGTTAAATTAGATAAAAACGGCGAAATTAAGTATAAAATTGCGTTTTCAAACAGCGGTCGCGGCGAAGACACAGTTTATGGCATCCATCTTAAAGGCGACAAGGTTTACGTAGTGGGTTATTCGAATTATTTTGATGGCTTGCAGTCGAAATATCCTTGCCAACAGATTACCGAAGGCAGCGATGGAGACACGGTATACTCGGTTAATACCTTGATTGTTGACGATAAAAAGGGTAAGGAAATTCATAGAAATATTTACAGACTCGAATTTGATAATAGACCGTCTGATTCAATTATGCTGCCTAATGGCAATATAATAATTTCGGGCTCGGTGTGTGAAGGCGAAAACATTTGGGATTTAAGATTCCCTGAAAACGTTAGCCGAATGCCTGCGTTGTTTATTTATGAAAATTAGGGTAATTTTAAAGGCAGGGGATAATGTTCACATTATCTCGCAAAAATAAATGCGACTATAAGTTCAATAAGGGAATAAACTATTTAATAAATAATGACGTGAAAGGATGCTAAAATGAAAAAAATAATTTCGCTTTTTATTGCTTTAGCAATGCTGTTTTTATGTTCTTGCCAAGGACGTAATGACACAGGCAAAGTAAAGGTTTATACGGCAACCGCAAAGGATAATTTCACCTTAAATTTACATACCTTCGAGAATATAGGCTATAACGACACACGCTCGGCTTCGGATTTGATTTCAACAGCGCAAACAGTTGAAACTAATGATATGTTCGAAGTTGAAAAATTTAAAATTGAAGCCGTATCACAAACCCCACCGAAAATTGCGGTTGTAAACGGCGAAGTATATGCGGCGGTTATCAGAGATGATATTGATGAAAGAGCACATCTTTATAAGCTCGAAGGTGAAAAACAAATTGAGCTATATACTGCAAGTGAAATTTCATCCTTATTCGAGCATAACGGTTGTTTATTCTTTTACGCTTACGATTTTTCATTAGATAATCTGCATAAGCTTATGAAGTACGACCCAAAAGCCAAAACTTTTATATGCCTTAATCAAATTAATTCATCCCAAAAACCGATTTATAGACCTTGTGGTGATTATATTTCAATTACAGGTGCAACGCAATTAAATTTAATGGGTAAAAACGACGAGCTGTACGATAAATGTGACATAATATTTTGCGATTTTTCAACTAAAGAAGAAATATGTGTAGTCATAGACGGTGTTCATACTCAAAATACCGTTGTACCGATTAAGGATGTTAAAAATAACTATTACGTTACCCACGATAAAGTAGGCGGTAAATTGATATTTGAAGACGTAGAAAGCAAAAAAATTGTATCACAAGCCAGCCTTAACGTAAGGGACCCATACGGTTTGACCTGTAAAATTTTCGGCAGTCGTTTGCTTTTGGTGGATAGCTATGATATAGCGGTTTATGATTATGCGGACGACAGCTGTAAGCTTATTTATAAACGTGAAGCCGAAGAAATTTGCAATTGTGCAAGCTTTGGTACAATTTGCGAAATTATAGGTGATGTTTTAGTATTTTGCGATTGTGAAAAACTTTATGCCTATAATATGAAAAATAACACGGTAGCAACCATTTGTCCACTTGAAGACGTGTCGTATTCTAACACCGATAACGAAAAAAGCTTTGCATTTTGCGAAACTGCTCCCGATTACGACGGCAAATACCTTTGTTATGTAATTAATAATTATAGGTTAAAATGAATCATAGACTTTAAAATTTAATAAATATTTATAAATTTAAAGGCAGAAGCGCTAACCTCTGCCTTTAGTGTTATTCATCGTTACAGCAAGAATTTCTGCGGAAGAGTAGGGAAATACACCAAACACCTGCAAGGGCGATTACAGTGTAGATTATTCGGCTGATAATTGCTGTACTACCGCCGAATGCCCACGCCACAAGGTCGAAACTGAAAAGACCCACAAGACCCCAGTTAAGCGCGCCGATGATTACTAAAATTAAACAAATTTTATCAAACATTTTAAATCAACTCCTTTTGGTTGTTAATATCATTACCGCAAGTTTTAAAAATATGCAGAAAAGCCGTCAGTTTTTTAACTGACGACTTTTTTTAATCAAAATTTAAAATGTTATTCATATCGTAAAGACCGGCGGATTTATCTTTAATGAATTTTGCCGCTCTTATTGCGCCAACCGCAAACACCTGTTTAGATGTGGCTTGGTGTGAAAGTGTTACAACCTCGTCGCGACCGGCAAAAATAACGTCGTGCTCGCCAACAATTGTACCGCCACGCACCGAATGAAAACCAATTTCGTTTTTGGGGCGCTTTGCGCGTTTTGAATGGCGGTCATACTCGTAGGTGTATTTGTCATCAAAAACGCTGTTTATGGCATTGCCAAGCATTATAGCAGTGCCTGAAGGAGCATCTATCTTTTGGTTGTGGTGTTTTTCAATAATTTCCACGTCAAAGCCGTCACCTAAAATACTTGCCGCCTTTTTTGCCAAGGTGCAAAGTAAATTAACGCCTATTGACATATTAAAGGTGAAAAACACAGGAATTTCTTTTGATGCGGCTTTAATTTTTTCAATTTGGTTCTCCGAATAGCCGGTTGTAGCAATAACAACGGGCATTTTCTTTTTGGTTGCAAATTCGAGCAAATCGTCAAGCAGCGAAACGTTTGAAAAATCAATTAAAACGTCAGCGTCTAGGTTAATTTCCTCAAAGGTGGGGAACACGGGGAAGCTTTTGCCGTTATTAAATTTATCTACACCGCAAACAATTTTAAGATCTGCATCGTTTTCGGCACATTCGCAAATGTTGTTACCCATTTTACCACTTGCACCAACAAGTATTGCTTTAATCATTTTTTCACATCCATTAAATTTAAATTAGGTTGCAGTTTTTAAGTGCGTTTTTTAAAACTTCAATATTTTGGTTATCCATTGGGTAAAGCGGCAGTCGGCAAGGACCAACCTTTTGCCCTAAAATATTCATAGCAGTCTTTAAAGGCACGGGGTTTACATCCAAAAATAGTGCCTTTAAAAGACCAAAATAGAAATCGAAAATTTGGCGAGATTTTTCGGTATTACCCTTCAAATATTCAAAACAAATATCGTGAAAAGCGGTAGGTAAAATATTCGATGCTACCGATATTACACCCGCGCCGCCCAGGGATAACACAGGCACGGTTTGGTCATCGTTACCTGAATATATCCACAAATCGTCTTGGCAAAGGTGCTTAATTTCGGCAATTTGCGAAATATCGCCCGATGCTTCTTTTACCGCTACAATTTTTTCTAACTTTGATAATTCTTTATAGGTTTGGGGTTTGATATTAACCCCCGTGCGCGACGGCACGTTGTAAAGAATAATGGGCTTACTCACACGGTCGGCAATGTAGTTGTAATGTTCTACTAGGCCCTTTTGTGAGGTTTTATTATAATAGGGAGTTACCATTAAAAGCGCATCGGCCCCCAAAGCTTCGGCATCGCGACAAAGCTCCACCGAGTAGACAGTATCGTTACTTCCCGTACCCGCAATAACAGGCACTCTGCCTTTGGCAGATTTTACTGTAACTTCTATAACTTTTAGGTGCTCTTCATATCTCAAAGTTGATTTTTCGCCCGTAGTACCGCAGGCGACAAGCGCGTCTATACCGCGGTCAATTTGGGTGTTTACAAGTTCTTTAAGACAATCGTAATTTACACTTCCGTCGGCGTGCATTGGCGTCACAAGGGCGGTAGCACAGCCTTTGAAAATGCATGGCTTCAAACAATCACTCCAAAAAAGAATTAGTCCATATAACCTTTAGCACAAAGTAATTCAGCGAGTAAAACAGCACCTCCTGCGGCACCCCTTAAAGTATTGTGGGATACACATACAAATTTATAATCATATTGGCTGTCTTCGCGAAGTCTGCCAATAGATACAGCCATACCTTTTTCAAGGTCGCGTGCAAGCTTGGTTTGAGGCATGTTATCTTCAGTGAAATAGTGGAGGAATTGCTTGGGTGCGAGCGGGAGTTCTAAATCCTGCGGATCGCCCTTGAATTCTTCCCAAACCTTTAAAATTTCTTCCTTAGAGGGCTTATTCTTAAAGGACACGTAAACTGCTGCCATATGGCCGTCAGAAACGGGAACGCGCAAGCATTGAGCAGTAAACTTAGGACTATCGCTAGGTACGATTTTGCCGTTTTCAATTTTACCCCAAATCTTAAGAGGTTCTTTTTCGCTCTTTTCTTCTTCGCCGCCAATGTAGGGGATAACGTTGTCAATCATTTCGGGCCAACGGTCAAAGGTTTTGCCTGCGCCAGAAATTGCTTGATATGTGCAAACGAGAACCTTGTCAACACCGAACTTGTCAAGCGGATAGAGTGCGGGAACGTAGCTTTGGAGTGAACAGTTGGACTTAACTGCGATGAAGCCACGCTTTGTGCCGAGGCGTTCTCTTTGAGAAGCGATAATTTCGGCATGGTCGGCATTGATTTCGGGAATAATCATAGGAACATCATCGGTAAAGCGGTGAGCCGAGTTATTAGAAATTACAGGACATTCGTGCTTTGCATATTTTTCTTCCAAAGCCTTAATTTCGTCCTTTTTCATATTAACGGCGCAAAATACGAAGTCAACGTTTGCAACGATTGTTTCAATATCCTTTTCGGCATCTAAAACTGTCATGTCCGCAAACTTTTCGGGCATGGGAGAAGTCATAGCCCAACGACTGCCAACGGCGTCTTTATAAGACTTATTTGCTGAGTTTGAACTTGCAGCAAGGGCAGTAACGTTAAACCAAGGGTGGTTTTCTAAAAGTAACGCAAAGCGTTGACCAACCATACCTGTAGCACCGATAATACCAACGTTGAATTTTTTCATTTTAAACAATCCTTTCAAAATGTGCTTGATATATTAAACATTATACAATATAATATATATTAAATATACTAATAAATAATACCATTATAGGAATGGTTTGTCAAATTTTTTGTGGGAGTTTTTATGAAAACAAGTGATTTTTTTTATGATTTACCACCCGAGCTTATTGCTCAAACACCGATAGAGCCTAGAAACACCTCTCGTTTACTTGTAATGGATAAGCAAACAGGCGAGCTTAATCACACAAGCTTTAATAATTTATCAGACTTTTTAAATGCGGGGGACTGTCTTGTTCTTAACAATACAAGGGTATTACCCGCACGTCTTTTTGGTACTCGCGAAGATACGGGCGCCATTGTAGAATTTGTTTTATTAAAGCAAAAGGGTGTTAATCTTTGGGAGTGTTTAGCGGGCCCCGGTAAAAAGGCGAAGGAAGGCTATAATTTTAAGTTTTCGGAAGAATTAACTGCTACCGTGCGCGAGGTTTTGCCCGACGGCAACCGCGTTGTTGAATTTTTCCCTAAGGGTGAGTTTTTTTCGGTGCTCGATAAGGTTGGTCAAATGCCTTTACCACCCTATATTAAGGAAAAATTAGAGGATAAGGAACGCTACCAAACAGTATATTCTAAGGAATTGGGCTCGGCAGCGGCGCCAACAGCGGGGCTTCACTTTACAAATGAAATGTTAGAAGATTTAAAGAACAAGGGCATTAATATTGCATACGTTACTTTGCACGTTGGCCTTGGCACCTTTAGACCCGTTAAGGTTGAAGACATTACCGAGCATAAAATGCATTCGGAGCATTACGTTATTCCAAAAGAAACTGCCGATATTATAAACAAAACCAAGCAAAATGGCGGCAGAGTTATTTGTGTTGGTACTACAAGCTGTCGCACTATTGAAAGCGCAATGCAAAAATATGGCGAAATTAAAGAATGCTGCGATGATACAAGCATCTTTATTTATCCCGGTTACAAATTTTCCTGCATGGATGCCCTTATAACCAATTTCCACCTACCC
>JAFVTJ010000075.1 GCA_017503305.1 Clostridia bacterium | reverse complement strand
TGTTAAAACCGTTTTTATGATTTTAAAGCTTTTAGCACGCCATTTTTGGCGGAAGCTTTTTTTAGGGATAAGTCCTGCCGAATCAAGCAAGACAATTTTTGGCGGATTTACCATTCCGTCAGCCGCCATTTTAAGCGTGACTCTGCCACCGTGTGAATGACCGAACATAATGGGGTTTTCTATGCCGATTTTATTCATAAATTCAAGCACTAAATTGCAGTAATCGTCCAAGTTCCAAGGATTTTCCATTGTGTCCGAATTACCGCAGCCGGGAAAGTTTAAAGCCACCACTTTATAGCGGTTTTTGAGGGTGTTTATTATACCTTGGTAAACGTCAAAGGATGAGCCCCAACCGTGAAGTAATAAAACGGGGTAGCCTTCGCCTTCGATAGTATATTCTATATTAAGATTGTCTATATTTATAAACACAATATACACCACCTGTACATAGTTAAATTTATTATACCAAAAAACGAACGAAAATAGAAGAGTTTTTTCAAATATTTGCTAAAAAAATATTCACCCCAAAAGCCGATGGCTTAAAGGGTGAATTTTAATAGCTTTAAACAGTAAAATTATTCGGTTCTAAGCGCTATTACGGGGTCTTTTTTAGCGGCACTTCTAGACGGAATAAGACCCGAAATCATTGTGAGTAAAACACTTATTGCTACAAGGATAACGGCTACCGGCAGGGGTAATATTGCGTTAAGATTAGTAATGCCTGTAAGCTCGTGCAAGATGATGTTTATGGGTATACATAAAAGGTAGGTTATAAGCACACCCAAAGCGCCCGAAGTAAAGCCTATTATAACCGTTTCGGCATTGAACATAGTTGAAACGTTGCGTTTTGAAGCACCAATAGCACGTAAAATACCAATTTCCTTTGTGCGTTCCTGTACCGAAATTAAGGTGATAACGCCAATCATAATAGAGGAAACTATAAGTGATACCGCTACAAATGCAATAAGAACGTAGGTTATAGCGTTAATAATGGTGGTGATAGATGACATCATAATACCTAAATAGTCGGTATATTTGATTTTTGAAAGGTCATCAACATCATCATTATATTCGCTTATAGCGGCTTCAATTATATCCTTTTCTTCAAATGTTGTGGCAAATATATTAATTGTTGAGGGGCTATCAAGATTTACAAAACCAAGTTCGCGCATATTGCTTTCATAGCTTGATTTAGAAAATTCCAAAACTTCATCATAAAATAAAGCACATTCAGCGGTACTAAAGTTGGATTTTTCCATTTCTAAAGCAGCTGCTAGTTGGTCTTCAGTCATAAGGCTGAGTTGAGCAGAAACAGTGTTTGCATATTGCGATTTATACTGTTCTTCTAATATTGAAGAAAAGATTTCTTTTAAATCTTCTTCCTTCATAGATGTAAGATAATTGGTAATTTCGGCTTCACTCATACCGGTTTGGGTTGCCAACGCCGGTGAAAGCATAGCCTCAATATCGTGGCGTGTCATACCACCTATAGTGCCTGAAACAAATGCCTCTACCTCTGATGTGGCGGGTACACACTTGATTTTAACGTAGGTTTCAGCTTTTTTTTGCTTATTAAGAGTGTTTAAATATTTTTTAAACTCGGATTGTTTTTCCTTATCGGTAAGGTTTTGACTATTTTCGCTAAATGGTAGATTTGTGAAAATATCGGTTTTGGGTGTTTTCTTTTGTGCCTTAATTGCTTTGGAGGAGTGCGATTTTTCTACAACGTATTCGGTGAGCGGCTTGGTATAGCCTATTGCACCTGTTAACATAGTGGAAACGGCATCCTTATTAGGACGAATAATACCTGTGACCTTAAGGGTTATACCATTGTCATAAAGGTATTTAAGGCCTGCGGTGGTTTCGCGTAGGTCGGTATAAACGCCTTTTTTCTCATCAAATGTGAAACAGTCAGAATTGAGTATTACACGAAATTCGGTATCACAAATTTCTTGGTAAGACCATTTCTTTTGCTCGTATTCAAGCTCGGTTTTATTTATTGCGGCATCTGCCAAAGCGTTAATATCTTCCTTGGTTTTAAGGCCCAATGCATAGAGTGAAATATCATCAAGCTCGTTATTTTCATCCACTACCAAAACAATTTCATCATAGCTGTTTGGCCAGTTGCCGTAAATCATATCATATTGTTTTTTGATGAGTGGGTTTATAAGCTCGCCATTTTTACCGGTGAGCATTTCTTGCCAAAGGTTTATGCCGCCCATTGTCATCATATTAGTGCTCATACCGGTATTTTCTTGCATTTGGACGATATTGGTCATATCCATTCCAAGATTTTCAAGCATAATTTCTTGCATAAGCTCTTGTGAGTCCGAACGGATAATTTCGCCTTTTTTGTTTTCGGTATATACCAATAAATCAAAATCATAGGTGTAGGAAACACCGTTTATTGCATTTTTTAGTTCCTCGTTTGTACTGTCTTTAGTAAGTTGATTTTCGAGGTAGGTTTTAAAAGATTTAAGATCGTTTTCATTTATTTCGGCATTATTTAAGGCGTTGAGCATATCATAAATCATGGATTTTTGATAAACTGCATCGTTTTCATGCTTTTCGGCGGCTGCAGCCGAGCCGATAAAGGCTTCTAGAAGGGAAGAAATATCCATTGATTGATTTTCAAGTGTTAAAGGATATGAAGAAAGAGTGTCTTCCTGAACGATGTTAATGTAGGTGGTCATACCTTGCGAAACTGCAAAAATCAATGCAATACCAATTATACCAATACTGCCTGCGAATGAGGTAAGCAAGGTTCTGCCTTTCTTGGTAAAAAGGTTTTTAAGCGATAATGAAAAAGAGGTAAAAAGCGACATGGAGGGCATTTTTTCCTTCTTTTTCTTCGCCTTTTTGGGAGCGGGTTCTTCTGCTTCGGGGTTAGCTTCAACAAGCTCCTCTTCGGTTAAGGGGGCGCTGTCGCTTGTTACAACGCCGTCAAGC
>JAFVTJ010000074.1 GCA_017503305.1 Clostridia bacterium | reverse complement strand
GCTCGTGTGTGATAGCAACGGCCAAAATTTCTTCTGGGGCCGCATCAGCAAGGCTTAGTTTTTCAGTTATACCTTTAAAAGAGGCGCCAACGTCAATTAGTATGCTGCCGCTTTTGGTGCCAATATAGGTGCTGTTGCCTGTAGAACCGCTGTAAAGCGGACATATTTTTGACATTTTATTGCCTCCTTTCAGTGTTTAAAAAACAGGTCAACGGAAGTTGACCTGTGAAATTATGCTCGTTTTAAAAGTTCAAAATTGTCGGGAGTGTAAACACGCTTGATGTTTGCACCAAGAGCAGTAAGCTTTGCCACAACATCTTCGTAGCCGCGGTCAATACGTTCGATTTCTTCAATTTCGGTAATGCCGTCTGTAGCGAGGCCTGCAATAAGCATTGCCGCGCCTGCGCGAAGGTCAACTGCCTTTACGGGTGCGCCTACAAGACTTTCTACACCGGTAACAACGGCCATTTTGCCGTCTACCTGAATATCTGCACCCATACGGGTTAATTCGTCAACGTATTTAAAGCGGTTATCCCAAACACCTTCGGTAACGATGCTAACACCTTCAGCAAGGGCCAAAACGGTGGTTATTTGGGGTTGCATATCGGTTGGGAAGCCGGGATGCGGCATTGTTTTAACGTTGCACTTTTTGGGACGGCGATTCATAACAACACGAACAGCTTCATCATATTCGGTAATATCGGCACCCATTTCCTTTAATTTGGCAATAATAGAATCCAAATGCTTGGGTGTTACGTTGTCAATAAGCACGTCACCCTTGGTGGCAACGGCGGCAGCCATATAGGTGCCTGCTTCAATTTGGTCGGGGATGATGCTGTAATCGGTGCCACGCAATGAATCAACACCGCGAATTTTAATAATGTTTGTACCTGCACCCATTATATTAGCGCCCATAGAGTTTAAGAAGTTTGCAAGGTCAACAATATGGGGTTCTCTTGCGGCGTTTTCAATAACGGTAAGGCCCTTTGCCTTTACTGCGGCAAGTATAATGTTAATTGTAGCACCAACCGAAACCACGTCAAGATAAACTGAAGAACCATAAAGCTCTTGGGCGGTGGCTTCAATAAGACCGTTTTCTAAGGTTATGGTAGTGCCTAAGGCTTCAAAGCCTTTAATGTGCTGGTCGATAGGTCTTACACCAAAGTTACAACCGCCGGGAAGCGCTACGCGGGCTTTTCTCATTCTGCCGAGCAAAGCACCTAAAAAATAGCTGGACGCACGCATTCCTTCGGCCATTTTTTTAGAAACCAAATAGGAATTAACGTGTGTGGGGTCGATTTGAACAGTGGATTTATTGATATTCTTAATATTAGCACCCAAAGATTCCATAGCGATTAAGATATTAGTAACGTCAGAAATATTGGGAATATTTTCAATGATACAAGGACTGTCGGCCAAAAGAACTGCCGGGAGAATTGCAACGGCGGCATTTTTAGCGCCACTTATACGGACTGTGCCTTTTAAGGAATTGCCACCGGAAATTACAAATTTTTCCACAAAAGCCTCTCCAATCATAAAGTCGTTTAAAGGTATTATAACCTGAAGTTAATAAACTATTTACCAATTGTTTATTATATACTATTATACACTTAAAGTCAATTAAATTTAAAGCAAAAAAGAACGGTCGGATTATCCGACCGTTTGTGAATTAGTTGATTTTGCCGTAAAGGGGGATGTCGCTATCCTTTTTAGGTGCTCTTGCGGGAGCGGCTGAAACTGTAGCGGCAGGCTTTGAATGGCCTCTTCTGCGTGAGTGATTATCGCGTCTGTTGCGGTTTTGGTGTAAAGGCTTTAGCTGTGCGCCTTCGGGACCGATTACTACGCGGCGGTCCACACCTTCGCCAAAGGAAGCCGAGGTAACACCGTCAATTGTTTGAACGGTGGTGTGAATAATGCGGCGTTCGTAAGGATTCATAGGTTCTAAGGTGCGGCATTTGCCGGATTTCAAAACCTGGTCGCAAATGCGAGTGGCAAGGGTTTTAAGGGTTTCTTCTCTCTTTTGGCGATAATCACCAATGTTGAGTGAAACCTTGTAATATCCGCCACCTGTGTTGGCAGCAAGACCTGCAAGATATTGCAAAGAATCAAGTGTTTCGCCTCTGTGACCAATAATAACGCCAAGGCCTTCGCCTTCAAGGTCAATAATAGCAGAGGTTTCCTTTTCGGCCACCTTAATAGAAATATTTGTGCAGCCCAAGTTTTCAAGAATAGGCTTTAAATAAGCCACAGCCTTGTAAGCGCGAGAATTTTTATCAAGCTTATCTTCGGTTACAAAATTTTCAACTGCCCCGGAAGCGGCAGCCTTTGCGGGTTGAGCGGCTTCTTTTTTAGGGGTGTGCTTGGGTTGCTTTGCAGCTTCCTTTTTGGGTTTTGCAGCCTTCGGTTTTTTCTTTTCTTCGGGAAGTTCTACAAAAGCTTTAACCTCTGCTTTGCTTCCGCCAAAAAGACCCAAGACCTTTTTCTTTGGGAATGCAATTACGTCAAATTGCACGTCCATATCATCACTAACGTTTAATTTTAAAACGGCGTCTTCGCGAGCTTCTTCAATAGTTTCGCCATAGCCGATTGCTTCTTTAATCAAGAGTGCTCCTCCTTAAATTAGTTGTCGTTGCCAAGTTTTTTAATTTGGCCTGCTTCAAAATCACATTGTTTTGCGAGTTCCTTCGCGCGTTCGTTTGCTAAAAGCTTGTGCGGACCATAAAAATGCTGAACAGCAATTTGAAGAAGACCGCCTATAAGCGAAGAACAAGCCCAATAGAATGTAACACCGCCGGGTAAGCTAAAGCCGATAAATAGCGAGATTAAAGGCATCATTAATAACATACCTGTCATACTGGGGGCATCGGGATTGGTTTTCTTTTGCATTTTTGTGGAAAGAAAGCTTGTAAGCATTTGTGCGGCAAAGGCTAAAAGAGGCATAATCCAAATAATCTGGAAGTCGCCAAAAATGTTGAAAGAAAACTTAGGTGTTTCGGTAAGGTTAATGCCGAAGAAAGAGAAATCGATGCTTTTTGTGGCTTCTAAAATTTCGGGTGAAGAAATTTGACCACCCAAAACAGCATTTATGATTTGAAGCTCACTTCTGCCTTCAACAATTTTAACACCGGTAGCCTTTAAAGCTTCGGTAGCGGAAGTAATAACGCCTGAATCTACGTCCATAAGGTAGGTGATAGGGCTCATAATAAGGTAGTAGATGCTCATCATTATTACAAGACGTAAAATCATAGGAAGACAGCCGCCCGACATAGAAACGTTTTCTTCTTGGTAGAGCTGGCTCATAGCCTGTGAATAAGCTTGTTTATCATCGCCATACTTCTTTTTAAGCTCGTCAAGCTTGGGCTTAATGCGCATTTGTTGCACCGAAGATTTTTGGCTTTTAATGGTAAGCGGAATAAAAACGATATTTATAAGTAATGTAAAAAGAAATACTGCAGCGGCAAAGTTGCCTTGAAAAGCGCTTGCAAAAAAATTCAACACCCACGCCAGCGGAATGTTAATAATACTGAATAATTTGTTCATTTATACACCCATCCATTCAAGTTTAAATGGTAATTTTCAAATTAACGTTTTTTCTCGGGCACGGGGTCGTACCCACCCTTGCAAAAGGGGTTACATCTCAAAATTCTCCAAATAGCGAGCAAACTGCCCTTAAAGGCGCCGTGGATTGTAATAGCCTCAATGGCGTATTGTGAGCAGGAAGGCTCGAAACGGCAGCAGGCAATTTTGCGGGGAGAAATTGCGGTTTGATAAAATCTGATTAGTTTAATTAACAGTTTTTTCATTAGTTTGTGATTGTAAAGCACCGTTATCACTTAAAATTTTTGAAAGCAATGCTTCTACCTTGGTGCTTTTAACGTCTAAAATACGTGTACGGGCCACAATTACAAAATCGGTTCCCGCTAAAAGATACGGGTAAACCGCGCGAAAGGCTGCCGTGATAACGCGCTTTGCACGATTGCGCTTTACGGCATTGCCGATTTTTTTGCCCACTGTAATACCAAGCCTTATATCGCCCGAGCGATTAGGATTAACGTAAACTACAAAATAGGGGCAAACGTAGGACTTACCTCTTTGGTATACACGGCGAAAGTCGCGGTTACTTTTAAGTTTTATTATTTTCATAATAAAAGTAAAAGCCACATGGAAGTGGCTTTTAGTATGACAATTTCTTTCTTCCTTTTGCTCTGCGGCGTGCAAGAACTTTGCGGCCGTTAGCAGTAGCCATTCTCTTTAAGAAACCGTGCTCTTTCTTACGGTGAAGCTTTTTAGGTTGATATGTTCTTTTCAATTTCGGTACCCTCCTTAGTTTTAACGTTACGGTTATATAAAGGCACAAAAAATATGCACATAACCTTGCAAGTGTAAATTATACCCTAAAGACCACCTTTATGTCAACAAAAATTTTCATTTATTTAAATAAATATTTTAAACCGCAAAAAAAATACTTGCATTTTGAAAAAAAGTATGCTATTATAGTTTGGCTAATGTGATAGAAAGGAGTGACAACGATGAAAGAAGGACTTCATCCTAAGTATGAGAAGGTAACAATTAAGTGCGCTTGCGGTGCTGAGTTCGAAACTCGTTCCACTAAAAAGGATATCCGCTTGGATATTTGCTCTAAATGTCATCCGTTCTTTACAGGTAAGCAAAAGTTGGTTGATACCGGCGGACGTGTTGATAGATTCAACAAGCGTTTCAATCTTGGAAAATAATTATCTAAAAACCGCACTGCCGTTACCGGCGGTTGCGGTTTTTTAAATCTTAGGGGGTGCTTTTTTGAAGCAGTACGCTACAATTTTTGGCCAAAATCAAACCGAATACGTAGAAAAACGCTCGCGTTTTATTACTACTGTGCGCCACTGCGAAACCGAGCAAGAGGCTGCCGCCTTTTTGGAAGAAATGCGCACAAAATATTGGGATGCCACCCACAACTGCTTTGCTTATTCCTTGCAACAGGGTAAAAATTGCCGATTTTCTGATGATGGTGAACCTCACGGTACGGCAGGCAAGCCTATGCTTGACGTTGTTTTGGGTTCGGGTGTTACCGATATTGCGGTGGTTGTAACAAGATATTTTGGCGGTGTGCTATTGGGCACAGGCGGACTTGTAAGGGCTTATTCAAAATCAGTGCAGGATTGTCTTTCGGCCTGCGAGGTTTTTGTTATGATACCCAGCACCCTTTTATATATAAATTGTGATTATACAGATCACGGCAGACTGACAAATTTAATTGCTTCGTATGAGGGTAATATTGAAAATACCGAATTCACCGATAAGGTGGCCGTTACCTTTTGTCTTAAGGACGAATTTGTAGATGGATTTGCCAAAAAATTGACCGAAACCTTTAGTGCAAGGCTCAATTTAGAAGAAATTGAGAAAAAAATGGTTCCTTTTAAAGAAAAATAGAGGTTTTTGCGATTTTTTTACTAATATATATAATGAAGGAGTGAGAATTATGTCCAGTCCAAGAATTATAACCGAACAAAACGAAAAATTGATACTTAGCGAAAATGCAATGCTTGCTATGAATACCAAGGGTAGATTACGCGAGGAAGCAAAATGTGATTTACGAACCGATTTTCAACGTGACCGCGATCGTATAATTCACTCTAAGGCATTTAGAAGATTAAAGCATAAAACACAGGTGTTCTTATCACCTGAATCGGACCATTACCGCACAAGACTCACCCACACACTTGAGGTTTCACAAATTGCGCGAACAATGGCAAGGGCATTAAGGCTTAACGAGGATTTGACCGAAGCCATTGCTTTAGGACACGATTTGGGACATACTCCCTTTGGTCACGCAGGTGAACACGCTCTTAACGAGATTATGCCCTTTGATTTTACCCACTATGAGCAAAGCGTGCGTGTTTGCGAAAGGATAGAAAAGCAAGGCCGTGGCCTTAACCTTACTTACGAAGTTTTAAACGGTATTGAACGCCACACAAAAGGTAAGTTTGCCGACACCTTGGAGGGCAAGGTGGTGCGCTATGCCGACCGTATTGCTTATATGAACCACGATATTGATGATGCTTTGCGTGCGGGTGTGCTTCAAACCTCTCAAATCCCAAAAGAAATTTTGGAAAACTTAGGCTATACCAAAACTGCCCGTATAACAAGCTTGGTGCAGTCAATTGTAGACAACAGCACTACCGATATTGTTATGGATGAAAAAACCGAAACCTATTCTAATATGCTGCACGAATTTATGTATAGCGAGGTTTATAAAAATCCTAAGGCTAAGTCGGAAGAGACCAAGGTTTTAGGTATTATTGAAGCGTTGTTTAACTATTTTTCAAAAAATCCCGAAAAAATGGGCGATGAATATATTAAAATAATGGAAATTGACGGCAAAACCCGTGCAATAGCAGACTATATTGCCGGTATGACCGACCATTACGCTATAACTGTTTATTCCGATATTTATATTCCTAAGGCTTGGAAGATATAAAAAGATTTAGTTTTTAAAAGGAGGTGGGGTTGTGGCAATACCGCACGAGGTTATTGAAGAAATTAAATACCGTAACGATATTGAAAATACCATTTCGCAGTACGTAAATTTAAAGCGAAGAGGTAAAAACTTGGTGGGGCTTTGTCCTTTCCATAGCGAAAAAACCCCATCCTTTACAGTTTATCCCGAAAACGGATCGTTTTATTGCTTTGGCTGTGGTGTTGGCGGCGACGTTGTAACCTTTACGGGTCTTATTGAAAATCTCGATTATATTGAATCGGTAAAGCTTTTGGCCGAAAAAAGCGGTGTAACACTCCCGCAAGATGGCTATGACGACAGTATGCAGCGTCTTAAAAACAAGGTTTATGATATTAACCGTGAAACTGCGAAGTTTTTCCATAGCTATTTAATGAGTGAGGATGGCAAATGGGCTTTAAACTATCTTTTGGGCCGCGGGCTTAGCCTTAAAACTATTAAGCAGTTCGGCCTTGGCGCCGCACCTGATAGTTGGGATAGCCTTATAAATCACCTTAAAGGTAAGGGCTATACTATAAGCGAAATGATGACGGCCAACGTTATTGGCAAAAGCCAACGCGGCAGTTATTATGACCGTTTCAGAAAACGCGTTATGTTCCCGATTATAAATATTCGCGGTAATGTTGTGGGCTTTAGCGGACGAGCTATGCCGGGTGAGGATAAAATGGGTGGCAAGTATGTTAACACATCGGACACCCCCGTTTATAAAAAGAGTGAAAACCTTTTCGGCATAAATTATGCTAAAAATAACTGTAGCGAGCAAATCATTTTGGTAGAAGGCAATATGGACGTTATATCCCTTCACCAAGCAGGGTTTAATAACGCGGTGGCCCCCTTAGGCACGGCTTTTACGCCCGAACAGGTTAATTTGATTGCGCGTTACACTAAAGAAATTGTGTTGATGCTCGATGCTGATGCCGCAGGGCAAAAGGCAATACGCCGAGCTTCACAAATGCTCGAAAATACAGGCCTTAACGTAAGGGTGGTAGTAATCCCCGATGGCAAAGACCCTGATGAATTTATTAAAAACAACGGACCTGATAGGTTCCGCGCACTCCTTTCGGGAGCGGTAAGCGATATTGAATATAAGCTTTTGATGGCGGCTAACGGATTAGCGCTTGATACCGATGACGGCAGGCTAAAATATCTGCAAGCGGC
>JAFVTJ010000073.1 GCA_017503305.1 Clostridia bacterium | reverse complement strand
GATAGGTTCCGTTGACGAGATAATTTCACAGATAATAAAAGACACTCCTCTCACAAAAATTGCAAAAGAAAGAATAAAACCTAAAAGACGGCTAAAAGTGTGGGAAATTATACTGCTGATACTTGGTAGTCCTATATGGCTTTCGTTGGGCATCGCTATGGTCGCTGTAATTCTCTCGCTTTATATTTCATTATGGTCTGTAATAATTTCCTTATGGGCTGTTTTAGGTGCATTAATTGGCTGTTCGTTTGGCGGTATTATAACAGGAATTTTCTTTGCTTGTAACGGCAATCTGCTTACAGGCATTGCTATAATTGGCGCAGGAATTGTCTTAGCAGGACTTTCGATTTTTGCATTTTACGGTTGTCGGGTAATAACAAAAGGTATTGTGCTACTCACAAAAAAGCTTGCAGTATGGATTAAAAACTGCTTTATTAAAAAGGAGGAAGCGTAATGAGTAGAAAAACTAAAATATGGCTTATTATGGCAGTTTTCCTTATGCTTATTGGATGTATAATTTTTGGAGGTGCTATGACTGTGCTTAAATGGGATTTCAAAAAATTGTCAACTGTTAAATACGAAACAAATACTTATGAGATTAACGAAGATTATAAAAAAATATCAATTATAACCGATACTGACGATATCTTATTTGTACCCTCTGAAAACGCAAAAAGCACGGTTATTTGCCACGAGCAGAAAAACACAAAACATTCGGTTAAGGTGAGCGACGGCACACTTTTAATTGAAGCGGTCGATACGCGAAAGTGGTATGAACATATCGGCATAAATTTAGGTTCTACCAAAATAACAGTTCATCTTCCAAAAGAAGAGTATTCTTCCCTCTTAATAAACGAAAGCACTGGAAACATCAAAATACCAAAGGATTTTAAATTTGGGGATGTTAATATAACGCTCAGTACAGGCGATGTCTACTTTTCAGCCGAAGCTTCAAAGCCGGTTAAAATTAAAACAAGCACAGGAAATATCTGTGCCGAAAATGCATCTGTACAGGCGCTTGAGCTTTCTGCTACAACGGGCAGAATCACCGTTTCAAATGTAATTTGTAACGAAGATATTCGCCTCGAGATTTCTACGGGCAAAACCAATTTAAAAAACATTCAATGTAAAAATCTTATATCAAACGGAAGTACAGGCGACATTTCATTAAATAGTGTTATTGCTATCGAAAAATTTACAATTAAGAGAAGTACGGGCGACGTGAACTTCAACTGCTCAGATGCTACTGAAATTTCAGTAGATACAGATACGGGGGATGTTACGGGCAGTTTGCTTACAGAAAAGGTTTTCATCACCCAAACCGACACAGGCAATATAGATGTTCCAAAAACTGTAAACGGCGGAAAATGTGAGATTAGCACCGACACAGGTGATATAAAAATCACTTTAGAGAAAAATTAA
The DNA here is from genome assembly GCA_017503305.1 of Clostridia bacterium. The sequence goes on along the minus strand of JAFVTJ010000073.1, from coordinate 9,194 downwards.
AACTTACGGGAGAGGCTAAAACCCCTCCCGTAAAATATAGACAGTAAACATTTATAAGGATAATCCTTTACATATTCCAACCGTATTTCTTTAAATCAACCGTTCCGTCCTCCCTAAAAACTATGCCCTCGCGTTCTAACAGCTCGCGTTGAGCATTACCGCCGCCGAAAACAAAGGCTTCTGCCACTCTGCCCTCGCGGTTTACTACCCTGTGACACGGAATAACCATAGGCGCGGGATTATTGTGAAGTGCATACCCTACAACCCTTGCCCAACGCGGATTACCCGCTAGAAGTGCCACATAGCCATAGGTTGCAACCTTGCCCTTGGGTATTCTTTTTACTACCTCGTAAATTTTCTCAAAAACTGACATTTAAAAACGCCTCTGCTATAATATTTTTCTTACTAATTTTATAATATCCAAAAATCATTGTCAATGCGAAAATTATTATCGACAAACTTAAAGTTTTGTGATAAATTATATTAATAAAGGGGGAATTGCAATGATAAAAGCCACAAAAGAATTTTTAGCAGAAACCGACGCGCTTTTTGAAAAAAGAAAAACGGCAATCCGAAATACTGCTGACGCACTTGCAATTAAAGGCGATATTTACTATGTGAGCAACAGCGGTGACGACAGTAACGACGGTAAAACCCCCCTTACCTCTTGGAAAACACTCAAAAAAGTATCAAGCGCCAATTTAAAATACGGTGACGGCGTGCTTTTTAAACGCGGCGACCTTTTCAGAGGAAGCTTTTACACCAAAGACGGTGTATCATACGGCGCATACGGAAGCGGCGAAAAGCCTAAATTTTACTCGCACAATAAATCCCTTTGCGATGCTGCACTTTGGGAAGAGTTTGATAAAGAACGGCATATATGGAAGCTGAAAGAAAAGATTTCAGACGTGGGCACACTCGTATTCAATGAGGGCGAATACCACTCAAGAAAGCTGATACCAAGCTACCGCAATCTACAGTTTGTTTGCAGGGATAACGAACAAAAAGCTTTTGATATGAAAGAAGAAATGACAAAGGACCTTGACGTTTTTTGCCATTACGATACCTTTCTTTCAAGAGAGCCCTCAAAGAATGAGGATTTCCCCATTCCTACTTTCCTCGAAAACAGCGTAGGCGACCTATACTTACGCTGCGATAAAGGAAACCCCGCCGAAGCTTTTAATTCAATTGAAGCGTTAGCAAGGGTACATTTAATAAAAACCGCCGGCAAAAATGACGTAACAATAGACAACCTTTGCATTAAATATGTGGGTATGCACGCCGTTTCGGCAGGCGGTGTAAAAAACCTTACCGTAACCAACTGTGAATTTGGTTGGATTGGCGGCTGTATACAGCATTACTGCGGAACAGACCCAAACTACCCCAAGGGCCGACGCGGAAGCGTAACCCGCTTTGGCAACGCGGTTGAGGTTTACGGTGACTGCGACGGATATACCGTAGAAAACAACTATATCTATGAAGTATATGATGCCGCAATAACCCATCAGGTTACAACAAGCAAAAAAATGCTTTTAAACAATATACACTACACCGGTAACCTTATAGAAAAATGCGTGTACGGAATAGAATACTTTCTCGAACAGCTTGACGGCGAGCGCCAAAGCTGTATGGAAAACGTATTAATGAAAGATAATTTTATAAGGCTTTCGGGCTACGGTTGGGGACAGCAGCGCCACAATACCGATACCCCCGCCCTTATAAAAGGCTGGAGCTATACTAACACCGCACGCAACAACATAATAGAAAACAATATTTTTGACCGCTCAGCTTACAGGATGCTTCACTTAGTAGCCTTAAAGGATGAATTCTGCCCCGAAATGCGAGGTAATACCTACATTCAGCATTTGGGCGGAGCGCTCGGTCAATACGGCGCAAATGAAACCGCCCAGCCGCCCATTCTCCCCTTTAACCAAAACGCAAAGGAAAACATTAATACAGTATTCGGCGACAAAACCGCAAAGGTTTACTATATAGAATAGCACAAAAAACGTCACTTCAAAAAGAAGTGACGTTTTGTTTTTATTCTGCTTCAAATTTGGGGTCAAATTTCTTACTGTGGAAGCAAACCCAGGAATTACCCTGATTTACTTCTAAGGGTGTGCCGTCCTCTAAAGTGAATTTAAGAGAGCTTGAGGAGCTTCCCTTTGCCCACTTTATAGGTGTATAGGTGCCGTTTACACAGTAATAGCCCTTACCTTTTGAAAGGTCAACCTTTTTATGCTTGCCGTCGGGATAATAATTTATAGAGGTTTCGAGTACGAATATATTTTTAAAATATTCGCTCTCATCTGTATAATAATCCTTACGCTTGGTATCCTTGAAATATCTTACGTATTTTCCGCTCTCGGCATCATATTTAAATACCGAAATATAAGAGCCTGAGAATTTAACCGTAACCTTATTGGCAATTGCTTCGGGATATGAAACTACAGTATCCTTATCAGCAAACTTCTGCCAATTTTCAACCTCTTTTAACTTGGTATCATACTTTTTGTGGTCCTCAAACCATTTCCAAATCTTATCGCCGTAACCGTAAAGAGTGTGTTCACTTGCAAGACCGTTTCTTACACGTGTACCCGCATTATTGGTACCGAGAATAAAGGTTTGTGTATCGCGAAGATGGGGCTTTGCATAATTATTGTCTTGTCCGTGGTGAACATAAATGGCATCATGGCCCATTGACAAATCTATGTACGGATAACGTGCAGAGCGCACTGTGCCGATTTTTTCAACCTTAGAAATATCCTTAAACACTGCCATCAGACGAGTGATACCGCCCTCAACCTCAGTTTCGTAAACGATATCTGCCTTAGCAAGACCTGTCTGCACCTTTTGAGCAATTGAAATATTATTAACCATAACCGCAACAGGACGTCTTGAATATACTTCCTCATCTGTTATGCTGTCTTCACCCGTAAGATTGTTTGTGTAATACACAATCTTAGGCTCTTCAGGAACTGAAACCGCCAAGCTGCTGCTATCTACATCACCCTTTGATTTGCAACCTACAAGCGCAAACATCAAAAGGCAAACAATTAACGCTAAAATTTTCCTATACATTGTAGAAACCTCCAAAAAATATTCTTTTGTCTACAATATATACTATACTACATATTGCAACACTTTTCAACCAAAAATAATAAAACTCTGCAAAAAATTGCAGAGTTTTATACTTAGTCTTCCTCTTCTTCTACGGGTAACTCCTCAACGGCTATACGCTCAATACGTAAACCGTCGGTTTTAAGCACCGTAATCTCTAAATTTTCCCATTTAAAGCTGTCGCCCTCTTGAGCTTCGCCGTCAAGCATTGTTTGTGTCCAACCGCCAACGGTTGCTGTATCGGCTTCAAAATCCTCATCCTCGTCGATATCGATATCAAACTCGTCAAAGAAGTCATACACACGCATATCGCCGTCAGCCTCAAAATGAGTATCATCAATTGCTATGAATTCACGCTCAATCTCATCAGATTCGTCGAAAATTTCACCGACCAACTGCTCAAGAACGTCCTCCATTGTGAGAATACCCATTGTTCCGCCGTACTCATCAAGCACCACAACCATATGGCACTTGTTTTCCTTCATTTTTTCAAGCACGTCAGGTAACGGCATTGTTTTATGCACAAAGCTTACAGGCAACAATAATTCTCTTATATTAACCTTGCCCTTTTCAACATAGGTTTTATAGAAATGATTAAGATGTAAAATTCCGATAATATTATCGGTTGTATCCTCGTAAACGGGAAGTCTTGAATATGTACTTTCCTCGCATTTGCGAAGATTCACTTCATACGGGTCGCGTATATCAAGCGCATCCATATCTACCCTGTGGGTAATGATTTCATACGCTAAAACCTCGTCAAAATCGAGTGCGTTCTGTAAAAGGTCGCACTGCTCCTCGTCAAGCACACCCTCGTCTTCAACGATGTCGATAATATTTTCAAAATCGTCTTCCGAAACCGCTTCGCTGTCATCTGCGCTGTTTTGCCAAATCCTTGAAACCAGATTAACAAAACCCATTATTACAAAGTTTATCGGTTTGAAGATAACCGACAAGGCATACATCGGTATCGAGGCAAAGCAACAAAAAAGCTCAGGAAACTGCTTTGCTAAAACCTTTGGTATTATTTCGCCAAAGATAAGTACTAATAAGGTCATAATAACCGTAGATGCCCAGGCATAGCTTTCTCCCCACCAACCGATAATAACAACGGTTGCTATTGAGGATGACGCCATATTTGCAATATTGTTACCGATTAAAATACTGCTGAGCAGATTATCATAATCATCAAGAATTTTAACCGCCAAGAGTCGCGAAATCGTTTCCTTTTCCTTTTTAAGATTCTTAAGCCTTAATGCATTAACAGAAGAAAACGCAATCTCAGTAGCAGAGAAAAAAGCTGAAACCAAAATCAAAAGAAAAATTGCTACAAACCTAAGGGTACTAATCATCTAAAGCACCCCCTATATCATTTTCATCGTAAATCTCGCCTACAAGCTCTTCAAGAATATCCTCAACCGTAAGTATTCCCAACACTGTACCTTCAGAATCTTTAACAAAGCTTAAATTTCTGCGGTGGTTGCTCATTTCGGTGAGAACATCATCAATCGGCATATCGTCATTAACATAGTAAGGATAATCTATAATGCTTGCTATGATAACATTATTTTTATTCTTCATATATGCCTTTAAGAACTTTCTTATCTGCAAAATACCTTTAATATTGCCTTTTCGGTCGGTTACAGGTATACGCGAATGTACCGAATTTTTTACGATTTTAAGAATTTCGGGTGTTTTGAGCGCCACCGAAATAACCTCAGTTTGCTCCCAAGGTGTCATAATATCGCGCGCGGTAGAGTTGGAAAAATGCAGCGCCGATTTCACAAGCTCACCCTTTTCCTCATCAAAGCCGTCCTCAGTAGAAATATTTTCTACAATATCATTAAGCTCCTCCTCAGTCATAGTAACCTGACTGTCGGCATGCTTTTTGAACGGACGCGAAACAAGGGATGAAATTGCTGTAAAGGTAACCGATAACGGTTTTAAAATTTTCATTAAAGCTATAAGCGGTAATGATGCAATCTCTGCAAACTTTTCATTACAAGCTCTTGCAAAGCACTTGGGCAAAATCTCCCCAAAAATAAAAATAACCACAGTTGCAACAATAGTAGCCACCGTAACCCATTTTGCGCCGAATGGCACAGTAATGGCAGTAGCAAGCGTTGCACAACCGATATTCACTATGTTGTTACCTATAAGTAACACCGACAAAGCCTCATCAAAGTTATCAAGAACCCAAAGCACACGCTCAGCGCTCTTCTCCCCTTTTGAAGCTTTACTTATCATATGAATACGGTTAACTGAAGCTAAAGAAATCTCGGTTCCAGAAAAGTAACCGCTTAAAATTATTAAAATGACAAATAAAATTATACTGCCCGCCGGACCGTCGTCCAAGAATATCATCTCCTAATTAGTGAATTAAACATATATTACAACATAATTTAATATTTGTCAATCGGTTATTTTGTTAACTATTGCCTTTTTACAAATTTTAGTATATAATATATATTGAATTTTTATGTGCGGAGGGAAAATTTTGGATATAAATATCGGTGACAAGCTTTTAATGAAGAAAAAACACCCTTGCGGAAGCGACACATTTACCGTTATGCGTATCGGTATGGATTTTCGTCTTCGCTGTGACGGGTGCAGTCATGAAATTATGATATCCCGTCAAAAAGCCGAAAAGGGCTTAAAAAAAATAATCAAGGCAAATGGTGACAGTAATGTTTGATAAGTTAGAAACAGTTGTAAACCGCTATGAGCAAATCGGTATAGAGCTTACCCGCCCCGATGTTGCTTCCAACAATGAAATGTTCCGTAAGCTTATGAAGGAACATAGCGAGCTTACGCCAATAGTAGAAAAATACCGCGAATACACTTCTGCTAAAGCGGCAGAAAAGGATGCTTTGGAAATTCTGGCGGAGCCTAATCTAGATAAGGATTTTAAAGAGCTTGCCGAAGAAGAACTGAAAACTGCTAAAGAGAATATTGAGCTTTTCGGGAACGAATTAAAACTTTTACTTCTCCCCAAAGACCCCAATGACGATAAAAACGTTATTATAGAAATACGCGGCGGTGCCGGCGGTGAGGAGGCAGCTCTCTTTGCGGGCTCACTTTACCGTATGTATACAATGTATGCCGAGGCTAATCGTTGGCAGGTAGAGGTTATGAGCGCCAACGAAACCGAGCTTGGCGGTTATAAGGAAATATGCTTTATGATAGAGGGTAACGGCGCTTATTCACGCTTTAAATACGAAAGCGGCGTTCACCGCGTTCAGCGTGTGCCCGACACCGAAACACAAGGCCGTATTCACACCTCAACCGTTACAGTTGCGGTTTTACCCGAGGCTGACGATGTTGAGCTTGAAATCAACCCCGCAGACCTTAAAATTGATACTTTCCGTTCCTCAGGTGCGGGCGGTCAGCATATTAACAAAACCTCATCTGCTATCCGCGTAACCCACATACCTACAGGTACTGTGGTTGAATGTCAAGACGAACGAAGCCAGTTTAAAAACAAGGATAAGGCATTAAAAATTCTGCGTTCGCGCCTTTTAGACGAAGAACAAAGAAAGCACGATGAAGCTATTGCATCCGACCGTAAAAATCAGGTTGGTACGGGTGACCGCAGTGAGCGTATTCGCACCTATAACTATCCTCAGGGCAGAGTTACCGACCACAGAATCGGTCTTACCCTTTATAAATTGGACCAGATTTTGAACGGCGATATGGCCGAGGTTGTAGATGCACTCATCACACACTACCGTACGGAAGCATTAAAGGCTGAGGAAGAAGCTTAAAATGAAAACACAAAGGCTTACCACCGATAAAAGCGGAATTATTAAGGCTTGTGAAATTTTAAAGGACGGCGGCATTGTGGCAATCCCTACCGAAACGGTTTACGGACTTGCAGCAAACGCCTATAACCCAAACGCCATCTCTAAAATTTTCAAAGCCAAGGGCAGACCGCAGGATAATCCGCTTATAGTCCATATTGCGAATATCAATTCGCTAAACGAAATAGCAACAGATATACCAAAAAGCGTTTACCGTCTTGCCGAAAAATTTTGGCCGGGACCGCTTACAATAGTTTTAAATAAAACCGATAATATTCCCCCGTGCGTATCTGCAGGGCTTTCTACCGTTGCGGTAAGAATGCCCTCAAACCCCGTAGCACAAGAGGTTATTTCGGTAAGCGGACTCCCCCTTGCTGCACCGTCGGCAAATCTTTCGGGCAGTCCCAGTCCTACAACCGCCACCCACGTAATAAATGATTTAGACGGCAAAATTGATGCGGTAATTATGGGTGAAGACTGTAATGTAGGTGTTGAATCTACCGTAATTTCTCTTACAGGCGAGCACCCCGTGCTTTTAAGACCGGGCGGTGTCACACTTGAAGAGCTTCGCGAAATTTTACCCGATATAAAGGTTGATAAGGCTGTCCTGTCGGAGCTTAAATCGGGCGAGAAAGCCTCTTCACCGGGAATGAAATACAAGCACTACGCACCTAAAACCGAAACCTTTCTTGTAGAAGGTGACGCCTTTGCCGAATTTGTTAACACTAAAGAAAACGCTGTTGCCGTATGCTTTTTAGAAGAAATCGAGAATATTAAAATCCCAAAAATCGTGTACGGAAGCGGTGCTACCCCCGAAAGCCTTGCCCAAAATATTTTTGCAACACTGCGCGAGGTTGATTCTATGGGTGCAAACGCAGTTTATATACACGCCCCCGAAAAAAACGGAATCGGTCTTGCGGTTTATAACCGATTAATTCGCGCGGCGGCATTTAAGGTGATAAAATTATGAACATTATAATAGGCCTCACAGGTCCCACAGGCTCGGGAAAAAGCAGTGCGAGCAAGGCTTGCTTAGAGCTTGGACTAAAGCTTGTCGATTGTGATAAAATTGCAAGGATTGCGGTAGAAAAAGACAGCGACGGACTAAAAGCCGTAGTTTCCGCTTTCGGCAAGGGTATTTTAAATACCGACGGGACACTCAACCGAAAAGCGCTTGCGAAAATTGCATTTTCTTCAAAAGAGAAAACCGCACTTTTAAATGATACTATTTTTCCTTTTATAAAAGAACTTGTACTAAATGAAACAAAACAAGGCAAAATTTTATTAGATGCCCCTACACTTTTTGAAAGCGGAATTAACGAAATCTGCTTTAAAACCATAGCCGTTTTAAGCGATAAGCAAAACCGCCTTGAAAGAATAATTAAAAGGGACAGTATAACTAAAGAAGAAGCGCTTTTGCGTATGTCTGCAGGCAAAGATGATGATTTTTATTTAAAAAATGCAGACTATATAATATACAACAACCATTCCGAAGACATTTTTTTAAGTGAATTTAAACACCTTATTTCAGAAATTTTAGGAGAAGATTTATGAGTGATATCAAAACTTTAAAGGAAGAATTATTTTACAGCAGAAAAAACGGCAGACAAATTTCTAAAGAAGAGGTTTTAGAGAAAGCCGATGCATACTGCAAGGATTATAAAAAGTTTTTGGATAATGCAAAAACCGAACGCGAGGCAGTGAAAATTGCGGTTGATATGGCAAAGCAAAAAGGTTTTGTCCCCTTCGAGATCGGCAAAAAATATAACGTCGGCGATAAGGTGTATTTCAATAACCGCGGTAAAACAATTGCCCTTGCGGTAATTGGTAAAGAAACTATAGAAAACGGCGCTAATATCACCGCCGCACATATCGATTCACCCCGTCTTGATTTAAAACCCAACCCATTATATGAAGAAATTGAACTGGCTCTTTTTAAAACCCACTACTACGGCGGTATAAGAAAATACCAATGGACTGCTATACCCTTAGCGCTTCACGGTGTTTTTGCGTTGAAGAACGGCACAGTTAAAGAAGTATGTATCGGTGAAAATGAGGATGAGCCTAAGTTTGTCATAAACGACCTTCTCCCCCACCTTGCTACCGAGCAAAACAAACGCACCTTAGCCGAGGGTATTAAGGGTGAGGAGCTTAACGTGCTTATCGGAAGCCATCCTTTTAAGGCTGATGAGGGCAGTGAGCTTGTAAAGCTTAATATATTAAAGCTTTTAAACGAAAAATACGGTATAAAGGAAGAGGATTTCCTCTCGGCAG
>JAFVTJ010000006.1 GCA_017503305.1 Clostridia bacterium | reverse complement strand
TGGGACCGACACTCAAAATGGAACCGGTTTAAAAATTAATTATTTCAATTTTACTATTCATCATTATTTTTACAAATACCGGGACGAATATTGATAAGCTTATGATCTAACTCTCCAATTGTTAATTTTGATCCTAATTCGTAATCTTTATAAATATATTTACCAACAAAAATTTTTGATTTAATGCCTTTTTCATCGATAATAAAAATATATTTGCCGAATAAATTGCGGTACTTTTTAGATAAAGTCCCTCGATGTTCTTTGTAATTTTTAGTTATATAATCAAGCTGCATTTGTTTGAAAGTTTTCACCGCATCACCGCCTTGGGCGTATTATATCATAAAATCGGAAATAAATCAATGCAGAGCCTTGTTATAATCCGTGGCGAAGCCATATCATACTTCTTCACTATTCACTATTACTTCTTACTTTACAAAAATCCCGTTCACATTTTTTAGTGAAAAGTAAAGAGTGAAAAGGTAATAAGTAAAAATCCCGTCCACTTTAAGTGAACGGGATTTTTGGAGCTGCTAACCAGAGTCGAACTGGTGACCTCATCCTTACCAAGGATGCGCTCTACCTCCTGAGCCATAGCAGCACATTCGCTTACGCGACTTTAATATTATACTTAAAACATATTATAAAGTCAAGCATTATTTTAAAAAACGCCCGAAAATTTCGGGCGTTTAGGCTTAAGCTATTTTGTAAGTAAATCTATGATAGAAGAATAGATTTTTGTGGGGTCGCTTAAAAATTTTTCTTTAATATGAATAGCCTGTTCTTCGTCGGAAACCAATAACTTAACACTCATAAAAGGTGTTTCGTTATCAATAGCAGAGCAGGTGATGAAAATTTTATTCTCATCACGTGAAATTTTAATATCGGTTTCCTTTGTGTTTCTAAAGCGCGACACCATTTTAATAGCCGCGTTGTAGGCACGCTCCTTAACCACAATAGAAAGGGTGGTTTTTAAGGTTTCGGCAACGTCCTTGCCGCTTTCGGTAATGCGGTAGGTATCGTCTTCGCGGCTGACAAGCTCTAACTGACCGCTTTTGCAAAGATAGTCGATAGAGTCGTTAACCTCAAAGCAGTTTGCAATGCCTTCGTAATGAAGAGTATTAGCGAGCAAATTGCCGGGAACGGCATCATCAATTTTAGAAAAAATATAACATATTAAAACCCGTATTTCAGCGGTTGTAAAAAGGCCGCCAATTTCTGATACACCGGCTGTTAAAGCATCTTTTTCCAAGGAAATATTCTCCTTTAATTAAATTACAAATTTATCGTGAACGGCGATAACTGCAGCATCAGCATACTTTTCATCGATAAGAACAGATACCTTAATTTCGCTTGTGGAAATCATACGGATATTGATGCCTGCATCATATAAAGCTTCAAACATTTTAGCAGCAACACCGGGGTTGCTTTCCATACCGGCACCAACGATAGATACCTTTGAAACGTCTTCATCAAAGGTTACTTCGTTAAAGCAAAGGCTATCCTTCATGCTTTCAATAACTTCAACAGCTGCAGCACGGTTATCTTGAGAAACGGTGAAGGTAATATCCTTAGTGTTGTGTCTGCCGATGGATTGTAAAATAATATCAACGTTGATTTTAGCCTGTGCTAATTTGTTGAATACCTTAAATGCAATACCGGGCTTATCGGCTAAGCCTACTACCGAAATACTAGCAACGTTATTATCCTTAGCAACGCCTTTAATTAAAGTTTTTTCCATTTTAACGATCTCCTTAACAATTGTACCAGATTTTTGAGGTTCAAGGCTTGAACGAACTTCAAGCTCAACGTTATATTTTTTAGCCATTTCAACCGAACGGTTGTTAAGCACCTGTGCACCTAAGGTGGCAAGCTCTAACATTTCGTCATAGCAAATTGCATCCATCTTTTGTGCAGTCGGCACTTTGCGCGGATCGGCGGTGTAAACACCGTCAACATCGGTATAGATTTGGCACAAATCAGCCTTTAAAGCGGCGGCAATAGCAACTGCGCTTGTATCCGAACCTCCGCGGCCTAAGGTTGTGATATCATCATACTTATTTAAACCTTGGAAACCGGCAACAATAACGATTTTTTTCTTGCCTATTTCGGTTTTCAGGCGTTCACCGTTGATATTTTTGATACGGGCAATGGTGTGGTGTGAATCGGTATTAAAGCCTGCCTGCCAACCAAGAAGTGAAACTACGGGACAGCCCATTGTTTCAATAGCCATTGCAAGAAGCGAAATCGAAATTTGTTCGCCTGCGGATAAAAGCATATCCATTTCACGCTTGGATGGATTTTTTGGGTTGATTTCCTTCGCTTTTGCAATAAGATCGTCGGTAGTGTCGCCTTGAGCAGATACTACAACGATAACGTCGTTTCCTTTTTTATAATCTTCAACAACCAAATTAGCAACGTTGAAGACTTTTTTTGCATCGGCAACCGAAGAACCGCCGAATTTTTTAACTATTAATGCCATTATATTACCTCCGATTAGAGCATAGTATTAAGTGTTTTAATGGAAATACCATTTTTAAAGAGTGAAAGCTTTTCTTGAATTTTTGTTAAAGCCTCTTTTTCGGTTACAAAAGCGATTTCACCCAAAGACTCGCATTTTACCGCTTTAATATCCTTGCCGAAAATAGCTTCAAACTGAGAAACTAAGCCGTCAAAATCATCTGATTTAATTAAAACAAACAAGCGGCCTTCGGGATCGTAAGCGGTATCAACGTAATCGTTGTCGCCGTCCACCCAGTAAAGATTTTTGCGGTTGTCTATATGCTTAATACAGTCCA
>JAFVTJ010000072.1 GCA_017503305.1 Clostridia bacterium | reverse complement strand
GCCAATTGTACTCTTTCCGCTGGCGGGCATACCAACAAGCACGATATTTTGCTTTTGCTTTAAAATATCGTTATAAATGTCGTCGGTTAAATCGGTATCAATATTATCGAGTCCGAATTTTTGCGCCGAAAAAACCGCTTGAGCCACCAGCATATAAAGACCGCCCATTGCGGTTATACCTTCGTTTTTAGCATCAACTACAAGTCTTGAACGTAACGGATTATAAACAACATCAAAAACACCCTCTAAATTAGGATAATCTTCAATATTGATAAGCGCTTCATCTATATTCGGAAACATACCGACGGGCGTTGTATTTATAATAATTTGTGTGTTTTTAAGCGCACTTGCCTCAGCATAAGAAACGGTGTTTTCAGCTTGCTTGCGAGAAGTTTTCACAATATTAGACGCGCACAAATCCGCAACCACAGCAAAGGCGGTTTTAGAGGTTGCACCATCACCCAAAATTAAAACGTTTTTGCCCTTAAAATCCACGCCCGAAGCTTCAAGCATTAAACGAAGCCCCGAATAATCGGTATTAAAGCCGTAAAGCTTGCCGTCGCGATTTACAATAACGTTAACCGCACCGATTTTTTGCGCTTCAGCACTTATAAAATCAAGATACGGCATAACCTTTTGCTTATAGGGTATTGTAACGTTTATCGCCTTAAAATCCTTTTTCATAAAAAAGGGTTCTACCTCGTCGGGCGAAAGCTCTTTTAATTCGTAATTAAGACCAAAATACTTGGTGTGAATTTCCTTAGAAAAGCTATGTGTTAGCCTTTCACCAATAAGTCCGTATTCCATTATTCACTCAACCAATCCGTGCCAAAGCGTGTGATAAGCATATCTGCAACCGTAATGGCTGTAACGGCGTCCACAACAACCTTTGCACGATGAACAATGCAAGGATCATGCCTGCCTTTAGCCTCCAAAACCGCATTTTCACTTGTAGCAATATTAACGGTATCCTGCGGTTTAGAAATAGTAGGCGTAGGACGGAAAGCGGTGCGGAAAATAATCGGCATACCGTTTGTTATACCGCCGTTTATACCGCCCGAATTGTTAGTTTTAGTAACGATTTCGCCTTCGCAATTAACAAAAGAATCGTTAGCTAAAGAACCTTTTATATTGGCTATAGCAAAGCCTGCGCCAAACTCAACACCCTTGACAGCAGGGATTGAGAACAAGGCGTGTGAAAGCACACTTTCCATACTGTCAAACCACGGCTCGCCAACGCCTTTCGGCATACCGATTACCGCCGTTTCAACAACACCACCAAGGCTGTCGCCCTCTGCTCTTGCTTGCTTTATTGCCTCTATCATTTTTTCACCTTTTAAGTCATCCAAAACGGCAAACTCCTTATTTGCAAGCGACAATATATCGGCTTTTAAATCGTTAAAATCGCTATCCTCAACACCGCCACATTTTGATATATGGCTACCGATAAAAATGCCCTTCTTTTGCAAGGCGGGAATCAAAATACCTGCAACCGCCACAAGCGGTGCGGTTATTCTACCGCTAAAATGTCCGCCACCACGATAATCTTCAAAGCCGTGATACTTAGCATTAGCCGTAAAATCCGCATGAGAAGGACGAAGCAAATCCTTAGTTTTGCTATAATCCTTAGAGCGAGTATCATTATTTTTAATAACAATACATAAGGGTGTTCCGGTGGTTTTACCATCAAATACACCGCTTAAAATTTCAAACTCGTCCTCTTCCCTGCGCGGTGTGGAAATTTCCGCCAAGCCTTTACGAAGACTGAGCATATTTTTAATATTTTCGGTATCTACTACAATACCGGGGGCGATGCCATCTACCACAACACCAATGGCCGCACCGTGACTTTCGCCAAAAAGCGTTACTGTTAAATTGTTTCCAAATGTGTTTTTCATTTTAAAGTCACGCTCCTTATCATTTCTTCAAATTCTGAAAACGGTATATTTTCAAAGCTGAATTCACCAATTTGTGCAACCTTTACAACCGTTATGTTATCGCCAAAGGCTTTTTTGTCGTGCCTTGCCGCATCAATTATTTGCTCGGGGTCTTCTTCAAGCTCGGTCGGTAAACCGAATTTTGAAAGTGTCAAGAAAAGACTTTCTCTTACCTTCTCTGAACACATTGGAAGCATACCCAATGCTACACATTCGCCATGGTAATACTTTTCCAAACCGTTAATGCTTTCAATCGCGTGAGCAATAGTATGACCGAAATTCAATACCTTTCGCAGTCCGCCCTCACGCTCATCCGCTTCTACAACCGCTTTTTTAACCATTAACGAACGATAAATTATATCATCTAAGGTATCGTCGTTTAAATCGTTTTTAGCAATCATTTCGTAAAGCTCTTTATCGCTTGTAAGCGACATTTTAACCGATTCAGCAAGACCGTTTGCAATTTGTCTTTGGGGCAAAGTGCGAAGGGTGTATGGGTCAATAATCACCTTTTTAGGCGGATAAAACGCGCCCACAATGTTTTTATATCCCATAAAATCAACCGCGGTTTTTCCGCCTATGGAAGAATCAACCTGCGAAAGTAAGGTTGTGGGTATGTTGTAAAAATCAATACCGCGCATAAAGCTGCTAGCCACAAAGCCTGCAAGATCGCCCACAACGCCTCCACCCACCGCTACAACGCAATCGGTACGGGTAAAGTTGTTTTCAATCAAGGCTTTAAGCAATAGCGACCAATTTTCTATATTTTTTGACTGTTCACCCTGCGGTATAGTTACGATTTTAGCTTCCTTACACTGCGAAGCCACGGCTTTAGCATACGCTTCGGGCACACCGTCGTCGGTTACAATAAGAACCTTGCGGTTGAGGTTTAAAAGCTCGCCCGCTTTCAGTAATGCGCCGCGCTCTAATACAATTTCATATCCGCCGCTTTGTGTATTAACAAAAATATTCAAAATAATACCTCTATTTAATATGAATTTCTTTTTCAAACTGTCCTAATATTTTAAGGTTATTACAGCAGCTTTCAAGGTCCTTAAGCATCGCTTTGCCTTCTACGCTTTCAATATCGCCTTCGCCTTCAACGTAGAAGTAATAATCCCAAACAAGCTCCTTAGTGGGACGGCTTTTAAGCGCTTTAAGGTTAAAGCCGTGCTCACCTATTACCGTAACAGCATTACCCAGTGAGCCTGCCGTGTTTTTAACCGTAAACAGCATTATAAAATGCTTATCGGTTGCGGTCGATTTCTTTTTAGAGCGTGTGAACACCGCAAAGCGTGTGGTGTTTGTGCTGCTTTCGTTTATGTGGCCTTCTATTTTTTGAAGTCCAAACTTCTTAGCCGCTTCAATACTGCCTATTGCCGCAATATCTGTTCTACCACTATCACGCACAAGTTTTGCGGCAACCGCCGTATTTAGCGCATCGGTTGTTTTATAACCCTTTTCGCGAATAAACTCGGCACATTGACCTAGCGCTTGCGGGTGGCTTATAACCTCGGTAATCGTATCAAGGGTAGCACCCTTATTGCCTAACAGGTTTTGTATAACCTCAATCTCGTAAACGCCGCTTATAAAAAGGTCGCCAAAAAACGCAAGGTCCAAAACCTGCCCAACGTCACCGTTGTGACTGTTTTCTATAGGCAACACCGCGCAATCGCACTCGCCCGAAACAACCGAATTATACGCCGCCTTAAAATCCTTATAACCCACCGTTTTAGCATCAGGGAAAATCTTTTCAGCCGCAATGTTGGCAAAAGCGCCTTCTACACCGCTAAAGGCTACGCGCATACCGTCAAGTAGCTTGTGCTGAAGCTTTTTCGAAAGGTCTATATTGTTTTGCAGGAAATTCACGTAATACGAGCGGTAATCTTCGTTTTCGACAAGGCTTGTGTTATGCTTTATAAGCTCCGCCTCGCGAGCAAAATCATCAACGCAAAGCCCGTGAATTTTCTTATACTCAGCCACAGCCTTTGCCGCATCCATACGCTTTTCAAAAAGCTTTACCATCTCGGTATCAACTTCGTTTATAATTTTTCTTGCCTTTTCAAGTTCGGTCATTACTTACACTCCAAACCTTTAAAAATAAAAAAACCGCACCCCACCGTACCCTCTTCGGCACAAGCAGTTGCGGACTGTCCGTTAAACCAAAGCCGAAAAATTATCGGCAGCAAGCGGTGAACGGGCAGTCCTCTTTAAAGTAATAAAAGTAAAATTTGCTTTTGAACATTCCGTTGCACCTCTCTCGTTTTTAATATGTTAAACATTTTACTCCTTCTTTTTCAGGTTGTCAAGTATTTTTTCACTTTAAAGCGCTAAATTTTTGATCTTTTTAATATTTTGCACCAAAAACAGAGCCAACCTCACGGTCGGCCCTGTAAGAAAATTCAAACCCGTTTTTTCTTTTTGAATTTTGGCAACAAAACGCACAAAGCGCCAACGCTTATCAACAACGCCACTATCAGCGCAACCGTGGTTTTATCACTCGTTTGCGGGCTTAACGCTTCATCATTACTGTTTCCCTGCGGCTCGATTTCTTCTTTTTCTTCCGTTTCCTCAATATAAGGATTGTCAAGCCTTTTTACAATCTCTATATGGTCTAAATAACTATATTCTGAATATTTCGAAAGCGCTTTATCCGCTGGCGAATCCTTATAGACAGTAATCTCGAACTTTGCTTCTTCGCCAAACCATGATTGAAATAAGCTAGTATAT
>JAFVTJ010000071.1 GCA_017503305.1 Clostridia bacterium | reverse complement strand
TATTCTTGCCTCAAATCTGCCCTTTTATTTTAAGGTTAAAAAATTTACAAAAAATACTATATTTTTTTACACTTTTATAGTATAATAATTTTGATTACATCCAAAGAGGTATTTATAATGGGATTATTTACAAAGCTTTTCGGCGATTACAGCCAAAAGGAAATTAAAAGAATATTACCGCTTCAGCAAAAGGTTTTGTCGCTTGAAGAAGAGTACAAAGCCTTAACCGATAGCGAATTAAAGGCTAAAACACAAGAATTTAAAGAAAGACTTAAAAACGGCGAAACCCTTGACGACATTTTACCCGAAGCCTTTGCCGCTTGTAGAGAAGCAGGTGACCGTGTACTTGGTATGCGCCACTTCCCCGTGCAAATTATCGGTGGTATTGTGCTTCACCAAGGCCGCATTGCCGAAATGAAAACCGGTGAAGGTAAAACCCTTGTGGCAACCCTGCCCGCATACTTAAATGCCCTTTCGGGAAAAGGTGTGCACATTGTAACGGTTAACGATTATCTTGCAAAGCGTGACTCTGAATGGATGGGTAAGCTTTACAAGTTTATGGGTCTTACTGTAGGTCTTATTATTCACGGTATGGACAAGGCCGAAAAACAGGCCGCCTACAACGCCGACATTACCTACTGCACAAATAACGAATTGGGCTTTGATTATTTGCGCGATAACATGGTAACTTATAAAAGCGAAAAGGTTCAACGCGAGCACAATTTTGTAATTGTGGACGAAGTTGACTCCATTTTGGTGGACGAAGCCAGAACTCCCCTTATCATTTCGGGCCAAAGTGATAAATCCACCGATTTATACGTTTCGGCCAACCGCTTTGCAAAGTCACTCAAAAAGTTTGTTATCAAAGAAATGGACGACAAGGCCCGCGACGAGGACACCAACTACGACGGCGACTACGTTGTAGACGAAAAGGCAAGAAGCTGTACCCTTACCGCATCGGGCGTTAAGAAGGCTGAAGAATTTTTCCAAATTGAAAACCTTAACGACAGCGAAAACATTGCCATTGCCCACCACGTTAACCAAGCCATTCGCGCACACGGTATAATGAAGCGCGACGTTGACTACGTTGTAAAAGACGGCGAGGTTATTATTGTTGACGAATTTACAGGTCGCCTTATGTTTGGCCGCCGCTATAACGAAGGCTTGCACCAAGCAATTGAAGCTAAGGAAGGGGTTACCGTTGCTAACGAATCTAAAACCTTGGCAACCATAACCTTCCAAAACTTCTTCCGCCTTTACACCAAGCTTTCGGGTATGACGGGTACCGCCATGACCGAAGAAGCCGAATTTCAACAAATTTATAAACTCGACGTTATTGAAATTCCCACAAATAAGCCTATTGCCCGTGTGGACGAAAACGACGTGGTTTATAAAACCGAACGCGCAAAGCTTAACGCGGTTATAAATAAGATTATTGCCTGCCATCAAAAAGGTCAGCCCGTGCTTGTTGGTACGGTTACTATTGAAAAGTCCGAGCTTTTGTCGGCATTGCTTCGCCGCCAAGGTATTAAACACAACGTGCTTAACGCAAAGCATCACGAAAAAGAAGCCGAAATTATTGCCCAAGCAGGTAAATTGGGTGCGGTTACAATCGCTACTAATATGGCCGGTCGTGGTACCGACATTATGCTTGGCGGTAATGCCGAATATTTAGCAAAGGCCGCTCTTCGCCACGATGGTCTTTCGGAAGAAATGATTATTGAAGCCACCGGCTTTGCCGACACCGAAGACCCCGATATTTTGGCCGCGCGCGAAAAATACACCGAATATTATAGCAAATTCAAGGCAGAAATTGCCCCCGAAGCCGAAAAGGTTAGAGAAGCGGGCGGTCTTGCCATTATCGGTACCGAGCGCCACGATTCACGCCGAATCGATAACCAGCTTCGCGGTCGTGCCGGCCGTCAAGGCGACAACGGTAACACCCAATTCTTTATTTCTCTTGAAGACGACCTTATGCGCCTATTCGGTGGCGAGCGTATTTTCGCAATTATGGAAACCTTAAAGGTTGACGAGGATATGCCTCTTGAAAACAGCGTGCTTTCACACTCGATTGAAGCCGCCCAAAAGAAGAAGGAAGGCATAAACTTTGCCATTCGCAAAAACGTGCTTCAATACGACGACGTTATGAACAAGCAACGTGAGATTATTTACGGTCAGCGCAACAAGGTGCTTGACGGCGAAGACCTTAAGGAAACTATCCTCAAGATGATTAACGACACTATTGAAGCCTACTGCCAAATCTTTATTGCCGACGAAGACAGCCCTGCCGACTGGGATCTTAAAGGTCTTAGGGAGCATTTCTTAGGTTGGGTTACCACCCCCGATGATTTGCACTACACCACCGAGGAATTAACCAAAACCTCACGCGAGGGCATTGCCAACCAGCTTAAAGAAAAAGCTCACGCCGTTTACGAGCTTCGCGAAAAGGAATTTGGCAGTGAAATGATGCGCGAAATTGAGCGCGTTATGTTGCTTAGAAGCGTTGACACCAACTGGATGGACCACATCGACGCTATGGACCAATTGCGCCAAGGTATCGGCCTTAGAGCATACGGTCAGCACGACCCTGTTATTGAATACCGTAACGATAGCTACGATATGTTTGAAGCTATGACAAACACCATTCGCGAACAAACCGCAAGACTTGTGCTTTCGGTGCGCGTTCGCAAGGATGAAGAGGTTAAGCGCGAAAAGGTTGCTAAGGAAACCAACGCAGGCGACAAGCCCCTTACCGTGCGCGGCAAGGGAGCGGTTAGCAAAAACGCACTTTGCCCCTGCGGCAGCGGTAAAAAATATAAACGCTGTTGCGGCAAAGATGAAGATTAACTTAAAACAAAAACCCCGACCTATAGAAATCGTACTCTTAAGGACAGTAAATATTAAAAAATGCTCGGACAAAAAAGTCCGAGCATTTTATTATAGATCATTTATATATTCTTTTTTCTTTGATAGATATTCTTCTTCAGAAATAAGTTCGTTATCGTATTGCTCTTTCAACTCCCTCAAAGCTTTCTCTATAGATATTTCATTTTCTATGTTTCTTTTCTTTTTAGTAGGAATAAAGAAAACTAATACAGCTAAAATCATTAAATTATATGGTAGTATAGGTTGAATTATTTGTTCCCATATTATTTTTATCATATTCAAAAAACTTATATGTAGATCTATCATTGAGGATAAATATCCAAAAGAAAGTGTCAACCGCAAATAAATAAAGTTTATTAAAATTAATATTGCTGCTATATAGCAATATTTTTTATTTTTTATTTTAC
>JAFVTJ010000070.1 GCA_017503305.1 Clostridia bacterium | reverse complement strand
CGTGATTTTTCTTTGTCGCCAGGTAAGCTTTCGGCATCGCTTTACGGCCACGATGATATTAAGCTTTCGTGGAGCAAGACCGAGTATGCCACAGGCTACGAGGTTTATTATAAAAAAACCGCAGAAGAATATTGGTCTATTTTGACAACTGATGTAACAAGTATAAAAATCCCTAATTTAGCGGATAACACTGCCTATGAGTTTGCGGTTATACCCTTTGTAGAGTTAGACAATGGAGTAGATTATGGCAATGAAGCCGCACTAACCTTTAGCACTGCGCGAAATTTATCAGCACCAAAAACAGTTAAAGCAAAGCTTTACGGCCACGATGACGTTACTCTCTCTTGGAGTAAGGTGAGCTACGCTAAAAAATATAAAGTCTATTATAAAAAATCAGGTGCGGATAAATATACCTATAAGACCACAACCGATAAATTATCCTACAAATTTAAAAATTTGGCGGATGGCACAAAATATACCTTTAAGGTTGTGCCGTGTAGCCTTGTAAACGGCGAATATTTTGCCGATGCAAGCTATAAAACGACGTCGATATATACTCTAAAAAAGGTATCAACACCAACCGTTTCAAAATATAGCAGTAAAAAGGTTAAGGTAAGTTGGAAAAACATTTCGGGCGAGAGCGGATATCAAATCTCATTATTCACCTCGAAAAGCAAGACCAAAATTGTTACAACCTATTCTACCACAAGCGGTAAAAGTAAAACCTTAAGTGCTACAAAGGGGAAAACCTATTATTGCAAGGTTAGAGCCTATAAAACGGTAGACGGCAAGAAGATTTATGCGCCGTGGTCCAGTGTAAAAACATATAAGTTTAAGTAAAATTAAAAGGCTATCTCGTAGTGAGATAGCCTTTTGCTTTTTACTTACTTTTCTTTTTCCTATAAATTATATTAGCTAAAAATCCGCTGACAACACCTAAGGCTGCAGCTCCAATAAACAACCACACAATCCATTTGTTATTTTGCTCTTTTACAACCGGTTTTTTCATATCGCTATCCTCCGTTTCGTTTTCGGGTGCAAGTGTGCTTTCGGTATCGGTTGATACTGTGTTTTCACTTTCGCTTGATACGGTGCTTTCGGTCACGCTTTCTACCTTTGAAGCGGTGCTTTCGTTTTTGGATGCTACAGGCTTTTTGGTAGAAGTTAGTGCAAAATTCCATTTTGCAGACAATAAATCATCATTGTCTGAATTTATAAGCATTTTTTCTTTATCGGATTTTGAACCCCCAAAGTTTACTTCGGTAAGGGCGGTGCACATTTCAAAAGCACCTTTGCTAATAAATCTTACACTTTTGGGAATGGTTATTTTCTTTAGGTTTTCACAGCATGAAAATGTTGTCCATTCAATAGAGTTAATTTTTTGCGGCAAAGCGATTTCTTCTAAGCTTTCGCAGTTGGCAAATACCGCGGTGCCGATAGCGGTAATATTTTCACCACCATTGAATTCTTTAAGCTTGCGACAATTTTTAAAAACCTGTCTTTCAATGGTTTTAAGGCTTTTTGGCAAGGTTATGCTTTCCAATCCACAACCCGAAAAGGCCTTTTCATATATAATTTCCACACCGTCGGGTATTTCTATGCTTTTTAGCGATGAACAACCTTTAAAAGAACTTGCACCAATGGTTTTTACCTTTTCGGGTATAACAACGTTATCAAGCTTTTTACAACCGTAGAATACGTAAGGGGCTATGTATTCTATATTTTTGGAGAGAGTAATGTTTTTAAGAGAAGAGCAATTACTAAAAACATTACTGCCAATTATTGTTACACTGTCGGGTATGGTTATGCTTTCAAGAGAAGAGCAAGAATCAAAGGTGGAATATTCAAGTGTAGCAACACCTTCGGGTATGGAAATATTTTTTAAATTTTGGCAATTATCGAAAGCGGATAAACCGATAGATTTAACCGTATTCGGTATTATAATCGATTGAATGAGGTTGCAATTAGCGAAAGCGCGCCGCCAAATAGCAGTTACCGGCAAATTTTCAATTTCTGCGGGAATTTCAACAGTGTCACGTACGTTCTGTTCGCATTTTGTTATCGTTACTTCATTGTTTTCAATTTTATAGGTAAAGGAGCCAAAAATCTTTGCTTCGGTTGCGGCGGTTGTTATAGACAACGCTGATACAAGAAGAACTACACAAAAAATAACTGATAATATTTTTTTCATAAAAACACCTCTTTTAAAGGGGACAATAATCATTTTTTAAATTTTTTTAATAGTATAAAAGTACCAGCACCAACGACTAAATATACAACTAATGCGGCAATTACTATTAAAAAAGTATATGCGTTTTTGGGTTGGGTTTGCTTTGTTTCTTCATTGTTTGTTTGCGGCTTTACAGCCTCAACCTCGCTTGAGGGGATTTCCTCAGTTGAAGTGATTTCCTCTTTTTTGGAAGTGCTGTCATCAGGCACAGTGGATGATTCCGGATTAGACGAGATTGGTTTTTGGATAGGTGTTGCGGCACAGTTCCATATTGCCATATTAAGAACTTTATTATCGCTTGAAATTTCTATTTTAGCCTTATCCTGTGCTGTGCCGGCATAATTTACGTCGGTAAGCGCTTTACAATTTTTGAAAACTCCTTGTTCAATGGTTTTTAAAGTCTTAGGTAAGTATACCTTTTTAAGATTGTTACATGCTTTAAAAGCTTCTTTTCCTATAGAGGTAACGTTTTCCGGGATCATTACTTCTTCAAGCTTTATGCAGTCCCTAAAAACTTCGGCATTTATGCTTTTAAGGCTTTTTGGAAGGGTTAAACTTTTAAGGTCATCGCAAACGCTAAAAGCACTTACACCTATAGTTTTCACACCTTCGGGTATAACAAGTTGTTCTAAACCACTGCAGCTGAAAGCGTTATTTCCAATGGTTTTAAGATTTTTGGGCAGTGTTACGTTTTTAAGCTTACCGGTAAAGGAAAAAGCCCATTTTTCTATGCTTGTAATACTGTCGGGAAGATTAATGCTTTCAAGTTTGTTGCAATGACTAAAGCAATCTTTTTTGATTACGGTAAGATTTTTAGGCAAGATTACACTTTTAAGCGACAAGCAATATTCAAAGGCTCTTGCGCCTATAGAAGTAACACTATCGGGAATTTCTATACTTTCAAGTTTGCCGCAATATTTAAAGGCGCTGCTTTCAATAGTGGCAATTCCGTACGGTATGGTTACTTTCTTTAAATTTCCACATTCATAGAAAGCAGTTTCGGGTATTGTTTTTATATTTTTTGAAAAAACAACAGTTTCGAGCGATTCGCACCTAAAAAACGGACTCGTTTCTATGGATGTAACCGAATCGGGAATAGTCATATTTTTGAGCATATGGCATTCAAGAAATGCCGCTCTTCCGATAGTTGTGATTGAATTAGGTATTATAACGTTTTCAATAGATTTACAACCGGAAAAAGCATGGTTTCCTATAGTTGTAACCGGCAAGCCATCAATTTCGGCGGGAATTTCTATCACACCTGTTGCGTTGGCGTCGCAGTCGGTTATTGTTACTGCTGTATTTTCCACCTTGTAACTTAAAACGCCAAGCGTTTTTACGTCACTTTCTTCGGCGGCGGCCGTAATAATGGGAAGCATTAAAAAAATGCAAATGATAATTGATAATATTTTCTTCATAACCACACCTCTTTTTTGAAAATAAAGGTAGAATCTTGCCTTCATAATAATAACGCACCAGCAGGCGATTTTATTGCAAAAAAATTATTTTTTTAAAAGCAAAAAAACTTCCGTAAAATACGGAAGTTTTTGCGAATTTAGTTTGAAATATAATACTTAACAAGTGACTGTAAAAGCGTGTCACGGTCGATTTTTCTTATAAGGTTACGGGCGTTATTATGCGTGGTGATATAAGTCGGGTCTTCGGACAAAATATACCCAACGAGTTGGTTTATCGGGTTGTAACCCTTTTCTTTAAGTGCATCGTAAACGCTTACCAAAATCATACGGATTTGTTGCTCGGTTTGGTCGCCTACCGAAAAGGTCATAGTTTTATCATTCATGAATAACACCTCTCTAAACACAAATAGTTTGTTCCCTTTTAATTATAGTATAACAAACTGCGAAAAATTTCAAGTATTATTTTCTAAGCTCGGCGCCAACCGACTCAAGCTTCTTAATAATTTTAGAGCTTAGGTCTTCAATTTCCTTATCGGTAAGGGTGCTGTCAGCTGAACGGAGATATACGCTGAACGCTACGCTCTTCTTGCCTTGGGGGATTTGTGCGCCTTCGTAAATATCGAATAATTCGATTTTTTCGAGCAATCTGCCTGCACCGCCCGAAATTGCTTTTTCAAGTGTTCCAACGGGGGTTTCTTTGTCTACTAGTACCGCAAAGTCACGCTCAACTGCGGGGAATTTGGGGAGCGGCTTGTAAACGGTCTTGCGCTTGTTGATTTCGAGAAGAACATCTAACTTGATTTCAGCCACAAATACGGGGCAATCAATGCCGTAGCTTTCGGCAACGGTGGGGTGAACCTGACCGAATACGGCGCATTCTTTGTTGTTAGCCTTAACGAGCGCTTGTCTGCCGGGGTGGAGATAGGTTTCAGCACTTCTTTCGTACTGAGTGTGACCGCCGAGTGTTGTGCAAATTGCTTCAATAAGACCCTTTAATGTGAAGAAATCTTCGTCCTTGCCGTAAATACCAATAGACATTGTGGGGATTTCTAAGGGCTGTTCGGTAAGGGGGAGAGCCTTCGGAATAAAGCGCTTGCTGATTTCAAAGAATCTTCCTTCTGGAATCTTCTTGTTAATATTGGTAGCAAGAACTGTGAGCATACTTGTTGTAAGCTGAGTTCTCATTGTGGAGTATTCGTCGCCTAGGGGGTTGATAATCTTAATTTGGTTGCGTCTTTCGTCGTCTTCGGCTAAAAGAAGGGTATCAATAGCCTTGCTTGCAATAAACGAATAGGTGGCAATTTCAAAAGCGCCTGCGCCGTTCATTAAAGCCTTAATTTTGTCGGTTTTAATTCTTTCGGGAAGCTTAGTGCCACGGATAACCGCGCCCTTCATTTTGGTACCAACAATATGGTCGTAGCCGTATATACGCATAACCTCTTCGGCTAAATCTGCTCTGCCTTCAATATCGTCACGGATTGAAGGAACCTTTGTGGTGAGCATATTGCCCTCGATTGTGGTGGGTAATTCTAACGAATTTAAAATTTCAACAATGCGGTCGGTGGGTATATCCACGCCCAAAAGCTCTAAAATACTATCTGTAGTAACCTTTAAAACTCTTTCTTCGGGTAAACCGTTGTTGCGGTCGATAACGCCGTCGATAATATCACCGGCGTCAAGGTCGGAAATAAGCTGTAAAGCGCGTTCCATAGCATATTCTACGTTTACAATGTCAATACCTTTTTCAAAGCGACCGCTCGATTCGGTACGGATACCTAAAGCTCTACCTGTG
>JAFVTJ010000069.1 GCA_017503305.1 Clostridia bacterium | reverse complement strand
CTACTTAGCCAGTGGAGATTAATGCACATCGGTGCGCAACCCGTACCCCCAAGCCTTATTAAAAGATGGCTTAAGTACTTCCCGAATCACCAGTACGACACTAACTACGGTCTTAGTGAATCTATAGGCCCCGGTTGTGTGCATTTGGGTGTTGAAAATATAGAAAAGGTTGGCGCAATCGGTAAGGCGGGCTACCTTTGGGAAGTTAAAATCGTTGACGAAAAGGGTAACATCGTGAAACAAGGCGAGATTGGTGAATTAGCCGTTAAGGGCCCCGGTGTTATGGAATGTTATTATAAAAATCCCGAAGCTACTAACGAGATTCTCAAGGACGGTTGGCTATTTACGGGCGATATGGCAAAAGAGGATGAAGACGGCTTTATATTCCTTGTTGACCGTAAAAAAGACGTTGTAATTTCGGGCGGTGAGAATATTTACCCCGTTCAGATTGAAAACCTTATCCGTAAATACGATGCGGTTAAGGATGTTGCGGTTATAGGTCTTCCCGATGCTCGTCTCGGCGAAATTGCAACCGCTATTATAGAAGTTAAAGACGATATGACTTGTAGCGAGGAAGAAATTAACGAATTCTGTAAAGAGCTTCCCCGTTACACCCGTCCACGTAAAATTATTTTTGATAAAATCCCCCGTAATCCAACGGGTAAAATTGAAAAACCCGCGCTTCGCAAAAAATACTGTCCCGACGGACTTGTGGAGGCGCAAATTAAGAATTAAACTTTAAAGAAGGAATTAAAATGACAGCGAAAATTTTCACAAGTGTTTTGGTTATAGGCTTTTTTGCTTTGATGATAGCCGTAGGGCTTTATTGCCGCAAGCACGCAACCGACGTTAACGGCTTTGTATTGGGCGGCAGAAGTGTTGGCCCTTGGCTTACCGCCTTTGCTTACGGCACGTCATACTTTTCGGCGGTTATTTTTGTTGGCTATGCAGGGCAGTTTGGTTGGAATTTTGGCTTAGCTTCAACCTGGATAGGTCTTGGTAACGCCTTTATCGGTTCGCTTTTAGCGTGGAATATTCTGGGCTGACGTACCCGTGTTATGACACAACACCTTAATTCAAAAACAATGCCCGACTTTTTTCAAAAAAGATATGATTCCAATGCTTTGAAAATTGCAGCTTCGGTAATAGTTTTTATTTTCCTTATTCCTTATACCGCTTCTCTTTATAACGGTCTTTCAAGCCTTTTTGCTATTGCCTTTGACGTTCCTTATTGGGTATGTATTGCGGTAATGGCGGTGCTTACAGGTGTTTATGTACTTTTCGGCGGTTATATGGCTACTGCTATTAACGATTTTATTCAAGGTATTATTATGCTCGGTGGTATTGTGGCTGTAATCATTGCAGTTCTTAACCAAAACGGCGGATTTATGAATTCGGTAACCCTTTTGGCTGAAAATAACGGTTGGGAATACACTTCATTCTTCGGTCCGAACCCAATATTCCTTATAGTTGTGGTAATGCTCACTTCTTTAGGCACTTGGGGACTTCCGCAAATGATTGGTAAGTTTTACGCTATCTCAAACGAGGCGGCTATTAAAAAAGGCACCTTTATTTCGACTGTTTTTGCTATTATAGTAGCGGGCGGTTGTTACTTCTTAGGTGGCTTTGGCAGACTTTTTGTAACAAGCGAAACCGTTGCCGCAAAGGGCTTTGACTCAATTATCCCTTCAATGCTTTCTAATCTTTCACCTTACATAATCGGTATTGTAATTGTTTTGGTGCTTTCGGCTTCAATGTCAACCCTTTCTTCTTTGGTGCTTACCTCGGCTTCAACCTTAACGCTTGACGTTATCGTGCCCGAAAGTAAAACCGAAGCCGGCGATAAGAAAAAGCTTCTTATAATGCGTTCGCTTATAGTTTTCTTTATCGTGCTTTCGGCGGCAATCGCAATCCTTAAGGATACTATCTGGTCCGATTTTGTGTTTATAGCTCAGATGATGGGTGTTTCTTGGGGTGCGCTTGCAGGCGCATTTTTGGCGCCCTTCCTTTATGGGCTTTACTGGAAAAAGACAACCCGCGCTGCTGTATGGACCTCCTTCGGCACGGGTGTTGGCTTGATGGTAGTGCAATTACTTATTTCGATGAAGGTGTTTACTGTTTCGGGCGTTTTGGGAGTAATTTTCCAAAACTCGCTGTATTCAGGTGTTTTTGCAATGCTTTTAGGCTTAGTAATTGTGCCTGTCGTAAGCCTTTTCACTCAAAAAAGCAAACCGCAGGATACCGACAGTAAATTTGCGGGCTACGACACACAAATTATTGTCAGTGCAAAACGTGCGCTTAACGAAAAATAAAAAGACAAATTGAAAATTTTCAGGAAAATAATTTGCAATTCTTTGGTTGATTTTAATGGAGTATTGTTATATAATATTCAATTATAATATTTTATCTATTTTATAGAGGTGTAACCTATGAAAAAACTTATGCTCGGTAATGAGGCGGTTGCCCGTGGTCTTTACGAAGCAGGCTGTTCCTTTGTTTCAAGCTATCCTGGCACCCCCAGTACCGAAATTACTGAATATGCCGCAAAATATGCGGAAATTTATGCCGAATGGGCACCCAACGAAAAGGTTGCTATGGAAACCGCTTTTGGCGCAAGCCTTGCCGGTAAAAGAAGCTTTTGCGGTATGAAGCACGTTGGTGTTAACGTTGCGGCTGACCCGCTTTTTACAATCGCTTACACTGGCGTTAATGCAGGTCTTATTATCGGTGTTGCTGACGACCCGGGTATGCATTCCTCTCAGAATGAGCAGGATTCCCGCCATTATGCCATAGCTTCTAAAATTCCGATGTTAGAGCCTTCGGATTCTCAAGAATCTATCGCTTTTGTAAAGGAAGCTTACGAAATTTCCGAAAAATTTGATACACCCGTATTTTTAAAGATGTGCACCCGTGTGGCGCACTCGCAAAGCGTTGTGGAAGAAAGTGATAGAATTCTTCCCGAGCAAAAGGAATACGTAAAAGACGGCGCTAAGTACATAATGATGCCGGGCAACGCTAAAAAGCGCCACCCCATTGT
>JAFVTJ010000068.1 GCA_017503305.1 Clostridia bacterium | reverse complement strand
GAAGGGGATAAGGCGTACCCCGCTTCCTTGCAGGCGGGTTCGGTTGTGGATTGCTTGCGCTTTGCGGCGGAAGATTTGGGTGTTATAATCCATACCGACACTAAGGTTACCAATATAAATAGCTTCGGCAAGGAATATAAGGTAATTGCCGACAAGGTTAATTTTATTACAAAGAATATTATTATCGCTACGGGCGGTCTTGCAGGTGGTGAAAAGTTTGGGTGCGACGGCGGTATGATGCAAATTTTGCAAAAAGCAGGGTTTGAGTCGGTGAAAACCACCCCGTCTATAGTTCAAATTAAAACTGTTAATGATATTACCAAACAATTAAAGGGTATTAAGGTAGATGCTGCTGTAACCTTAAAAACAAAATCAGATGTTTTGCGTCAAGATTTTGGCGAAGTTTTGTTTACCGATTACGGTCTTTCGGGACCACCCATTATGCAGGTTTCCCGTGCCGTTTCCCGCAAGAGTGAGGATATGTTTATATCTCTTGACCTTATGCCCGATACTGATTTCGATTCGCTTTGCAAGAAAATTGAAAATCGTATTTCGGTTATGCCAAACCGCAGTTTAGAAGAATTCTTTACAGGTATGTTCAACAAGCGTGTAGGTCAGGTTGTTTTAAAATTGGCAAGCTTTAAGCTTACTCAAAAAGCGGCGGAGATTACTGACGCTCAAATCAAACAAATTGTACGTATTATTAAAGGTATGGAGTTTGCAGTAACAGGCACCACAGGCTTTGCCAACGCACAGGTTACTGCCGGCGGACTTAAAACCAAACAGTTTAACACCAAAACAATGGAGTCACTGGATTGCAAAAACCTTTACTGCGTTGGCGAAATATTGGATATTGACGGCGACTGCGGTGGCTTTAATTTGCAATGGGCATGGAGTAGCGCTATGGCGGCTGCGGATGCCATAATTGGAGAAAACAAATGATTTTAATAAATAATGTAAAGCTTTCACTTGATACCGATTTTCAAAATCTTAAAACCGAAGTTGAAAAGGTACTTAATATTAAGGCTGAAAAGGTTTCTTTGTTTAAAAAGTCGGTTGATGCACGCCGAAAGGAAAACGTTCATTTTTGTTGTTCGGTTTTGGTGGAAAGTAAAAATGAACAAGCGCTTCTTAAAAAGCTTAAAAATGCCACCTTATATATAAATAAGGAATACGTTTGGGAAAAGGCTGAAATTATACCCCAAAATCCCCCTGTGGTTGTGGGGTTTGGCCCTTGCGGTATGTTTTGTGCTTTGGCGCTTGCTCGCGCAGGACTTAAACCTGTTGTTATTGAACGCGGTAAGGATGCTGACTCTCGAAAACGCGATGTTGATGAATTTTTGGCGGGTGGAAAACTCAACCCCGAGTCTAACGTTCAGTTCGGCGAGGGTGGTGCAGGTACTTTTTCGGATGGCAAGCTCAACTCAGGTATAAAAGACCTACGTTGCAAAGCCGTTTTAAAGGAATTTGTGAACCACGGAGCCGATCCAAAAATTTTAACCGATGCCAAGCCGCATATCGGCACCGACGTTTTAGTAGAGGTTGTGAAAAATATCCGCAAGGAGATTATTTCACTCGGCGGTACGGTGCTTTTTGAAACCAAGCTCGAAAAAATCAACACCTATAATAATAAGGTAACTTCCGTTACTGCTAACGGTAAAGAAATTCCGTGCGATAAGGTTATTTTGGCGACAGGTCACTCAGCGAGAGATGTTTTTGCCTCTTTAAAGGAAAGCGGAATTAAAATGGAACGCAAGCCTTTTTCGGTTGGTGTTAGAATCGAGCATTTGCAGGAAGATATAAATAAGTCGCTTTACGGCAAATTTTATAACCACCCAAATCTTTCGGCGGCGGATTATAAATTGGCGGTTCATTTGGAAAACGGCAGGGGAGTATATACATTTTGTATGTGCCCCGGCGGCGAGGTTATTAATTCTTCAAGCGAGCAGGGTGGTATAGCGGTTAACGGTATGAGCTATTCGGCGCGCGATGGCATTAACGCAAATAGCGCCGTTCTGGTTGGTGTAAACCCTGATGATTTTGATGGCGACGATGTTTTAGCAGGATGTGAATTTCAACGCCGGATTGAACAAAAGGCATATGATATCGCAGGCGGCAGCGTGCCGATTACTACTGTTGGTCAGCTTGTGTTCGGCGAAGAGTTTGAAATCACTAAGGTTAAGCCTACGGTAAAACCTGATTACACGTTTTGCGACCTTTCGGGAATTTATCCAAACTTTGTGGTGGATAGCTTGAAGCAAGGAATTTTAGAATTTGATAAAAAGATCAAGGGCTTTGCAGATAAGGCGGCAGTCTTAACCGCACCCGAAACCAGAAGCTCGTCACCTGTCAGAATTTTGCGTGGGATTGATTATCAAAGTGTAAGCCTTGAAGGCTTGTATCCCGCGGGCGAGGGCGCAGGTTATGCCGGTGGAATTATGTCGGCGGCAGTTGATGGCTTAAAGATTGCTGAAAGTATACTAAACCGACAAAATGACTAAAAGATTTGCCGTTTTTTTACTTTTGAAAGCACTTTTTTACAAATAGAAAAATAATTTTAAAAAAATTAAAAAAAGTGTTGACAAAAGGGTGGTGGTGTGGTATTATACTCTAGCGCTCGCATGAAGCGGGGCGCAAACGGACCTTGAAAATTAAACAACGACAATAATAAGGACCCGACAATTCTTGAAAGAAATTGAGAGAAAAGTCAAGTACTTTTAAAAGTATTGAAGGACAGAATAATGCGTCAGCATTGTTTGAAAAATGAGCTTTTAAGCTTATCTAAAAGATTTTAACGCCGCAAGGTGTTAAGAATAGATATTTTAGTGAGTTTGATCCTGGCTCAGG
>JAFVTJ010000067.1 GCA_017503305.1 Clostridia bacterium | reverse complement strand
TTTTGTGCAAAATTATTATAATTTAGAGGGTATTTTCCAGTTTTTTCAAGAGCTTTTTGTCCTTCTCGGTCAAATCACTCTCTTTAAGCATATCGGGTCGCTTTTCCATTGTTAAAATCAGCGATTTGCACCTGCGCCAATTCTCAATATTCTTATGGTTGCCCGAAAGCAAAACTTCAGGTACTTCTTTTCCCATCCATTCGCAAGGGCGGGTATATTGGGGGTATTCGAGCAAGCCTGAAAAATGACTTTCCTCACTAAAGCAAAGCTCGTCCGACAAGACACCGGGAAGCATTCGGCAAACGGCGTCTGCCACAGCTAAAGCGGGCAATTCGCCGCCTGTGAGCACGAAATCGCCTATTGAAATTTCTTCATCAACAATCTCTTCAATAACGCGCTCGTCAATGCCCTCATAATGACCACACAACAAAACAAGCCTTGGCAATTTCGAAAGCTCAACCGCCCTTGCCTGATTAAAGGTTTTACCCTTTGGCGATAAATAAACCAAATGCGGCTTCTCTTCGCCCTCATTATAAAGGCTTTTATAGGCATTATAAATCGGCTCAGCCGCCATTACCATACCCATACCGCCGCCATAGGGCGTGTCATCCACCTTATTATGCTTATTATTAGCATAATCACGGATATTAGTACAAACGATCTCCACCTTGCCCGCCTTTTGAGCACGGCCTATGATACTCTCGTTCATAACTGTTTGGCACATTTCGGGAAAAAGGGTTAAAATATCAATCCTCATCGTCAAAAATCCCCTTAAGCGGTCTGATAAATGCAATATTCTTATCAATATCAACCGATATTAAAACGTCGTCTATAGCGGGTATAAGATATTCCTTACCATCATTAGTTATATGCCAAACGTCGTTAGCGCCTGTTTGCGAAACATCCGAAATTTCGCCCAGACGCGCATTTGTATCGGCATCAAAAACCTCTACACCCATTAAATCGGATATAAAGTACCTGCCCTCAGGCAATTCGGCATCATCGCGATCAATATAAAGCACTGTGTTTCTAAAACTTTCGGCGTGTTCAATAGTTTCAACACCCTTAAAGGCCACAAGTGCAATATTGCCGTGGGGTTGCACACGCAACACAGTCAACTTGCCGTTTCCGTTCTTATCGGTATAAATATATTTAAACTTTTTCAAAAAGTCGACACTGTCCGCCCACACCTGCACGCGTACCATACCCTTTACACCATGGGTGCCAACAGCCTTGCCAACCTCTAAGTATTCACACTTCATAATATCTCCTAAGTAAATACCCCCAACATTGTGGGGGTATGCATACGAAGCCGGCTTTACGCCGGTTTTTAGTCAATTTCAACCGCAACCGAAGCGCCACACTTATTAGCAGCGGCACGCATAACGGTACGAATAGCCTTAGCAATTCTACCCTGCTTGCCGATAACACGACCAACATCGTTTGCTGCTACCTGTAAATGATATACAGTAACGCCTTCTTCATTGGGTTCATCAACAATTACCTTTACTTCATCGGGATTTTCAACAAGACCCGATGCGATAGATACTAATAAATCTTTCATAGTTTACCTCATGTTTTTGGCTTAGAGAACACCGTTCTTCTTAAGTAAAGCCTTAACAGTGTCAGTGGGTTGTGCACCGTTAGAGATCCACTTCTTAGCCTTGTCAGCATCAATGTTTACTGCTGCGGGATTCTTAGTGGGATCATAAGTACCGATTTCTTCGATAAAACGACCGTCACGGGGGAATCTTGAATCAGCAACAACTACACGGTAGAAAGGAGCACGCTTAGCGCCCATACGACGAAGTCTGATTTTAACTGCCATTTATTACACCTCCAAAATAAGATATATGTTTAAAGATTTTTTATCTTAAAAACCAAAACCGTTAAAGCCACCCGGTGGCATACCCATACCGCCCATTTTGCGCATAAGCTTACTTTGAGCCTTGGGTGAATTCATTTGCTTGAACATTTTTTTCATTTGGTCATACTGCTTTATAAGCTTGTTGACCTCTTCAACAGTAACGCCCGCGCCTGCGGCAATACGTTTTCTGCGTGAAGCGTTCAAAATATCGGGCTTAGAGCGTTCTTTTTTAGTCATAGAGGTAATTATTGCCTCCATGCGCAAAATCGCTCTCTCATCGATGTCAGCGTCTCTTATCTGCTTATCCATACCCGGCATCATAGAAAGAATGCTTTTAATCGAGCCCATTTTCTTGATTTGTTTATATTGGTCGAGCAAATCGTTTAAATCGAACTTGTTTTCAGCTAGTCTTTTTGCGGTTTCTTCCGCCTTTTTCTCATCAATTTCGGTTTCAACCTTTTCGATAAGGGACAAAACGTCGCCCATACCAAGAATACGGGATGCCATTCTATCGGGGTGGAATTCGTCGAGCTGGTCTAGCTTTTCGCCCACACCTGCGAACATAATCG
The DNA here is from genome assembly GCA_017503305.1 of Clostridia bacterium. The sequence goes on along the minus strand of JAFVTJ010000067.1, from coordinate 742 downwards.
GCTTGCCTGTTACAGCCTTAACCGAAAGTGCCGCACCGCCACGGGTATCACCGTCGAGCTTAGTTAAAATAACGCCGTCAATTTCAAGCACGTCGTTAAAGGATTTAGCAATGTTAACAGCGTCCTGACCTACCATTGAGTCAAGTACCAAAAGGATGTTGTTAACCTCAACCGCTTCTGTAATACGGCGAAGCTCATCCATAAGCTCGGTATCAATATGCAAACGACCCGCAGTATCCAAAATCACAAAATCGTGACCGTAGTCCCTAGCGTGTGCAACAGCCTTTTTGGCTATAATTTCGGGTTTTTCGGTGCCCATTTCAAAAACGGGAGTTTCAACCGCCTTACCCACAACCTTTAACTGCTCGATAGCAGCGGGGCGGTAAATATCGCAAGCGACAAGCATGGGTCTATGGCCCTTTGCCTTTAGGTGCTTTGCGAGTTTTGCCGAGTGGGTAGTTTTACCCGAACCTTGCAAACCGCACATCATAATAACGGTTGGGATTTTATTGGATATTTTAAGCCTTGCCTGTTCACTACCCATTAAAGCGGTTAGTTCGTCACGAACGATTTTAATAACCATTTGAGCAGCAGTAAGACTTTCCATAACGTTTTCGCCGATGCATTTTTCGGTAACGGTGTTAGTAAAATCCTTAGCAACCTTATAGTTAACGTCGGCTTCTAAAAGGGCTAAGCGAACTTCACGCATTGCCGCCTTTACGTCCGACTCTGATAATTTACC
>JAFVTJ010000066.1 GCA_017503305.1 Clostridia bacterium | reverse complement strand
CGCTCGTTGGCTCGGCGGTATGCTCACAAACTTCACAACAATCCGTACAAGAATCGCAAGACTTAACCAACTCCGCACTATGCGTGACGACGGTACCTTTGAACTCCTTCCCAAGAAGGAAGTTGTAAAGCTTAACCTTGAAATTGAAAAGTTAGAAAAGTTCCTTGGTGGTATCCAAGATATGAAGAAGACTCCCGCAGCTCTCTTCATCGTTGACCCCCGCAAGGAAAGAATCGCAGTTGCTGAAGCTAAGAAATTAGGTCTTCCGATCATTGCTATCGTTGACACCAACTGTGACCCCGACGAAATCGACGCCGTTATCCCCGGTAACGACGATGCTATCCGCGCTGTAAAGCTTATCTCTGAAACTATCGCTGCTGCTGTAATCGAAGGCAGACAAGGTTCTGAAATGGGCACAGCTGCTACTGAAGAAGTAGCTGAAGAAGCTGCTGACGCTGAATAATTTATATTTGGAGGAAACTAAAATGGCTTTTACTGCTAAAGACGTACAGGCTTTAAGAGAAAAAACCGGTTGCGGTATGATGGACTGCAAAAAGGCTCTCGTTGAATGCGATGGCAACATGGAAGCAGCTGTAGACTTTTTACGTGAAAAGGGTCTTGCTTCTCAAGCTAAGAAGGCAAGCCGTATCGCTGCTGAAGGTACTGTTGCAGTTTACACCACCGATGGTGTAGGCGCAGTTGTTGAAGTTAACAGCGAAACTGACTTCGTTGCTAACGGCGAAGGCTTTAAGGCACTCGCAGCTGAAATTGCACAAATCGCTGCTGAACAAAACCCCGCTGATCTTGATGCTCTTTTAGCTTGCTCTAAGGACGGTTCTACCGTTGAAGAAAAGGTACAGGAATTATTCCTTGCTATTCGTGAAAACATTAAGGTTCGTCGTTTTGAACGCTTCGAAGGTAAGGTTGTATCTTACGTTCACGCAGGCGGCAAAATCGGTGTTCTTGTAAACTTCGATACCACCGTTGCCGGTGATAACGAAGCTCTTGTTACCGCTGGTAAGAACATTGCAATGCAAATCGCTGCTATGAACCCCAGCTTCTTAGACGTAGCTTCTGTATCTGACGAAGTTATCGAAAAGGAAAAGGCTATCCTCATTGCTCAAATGAAGGAAGATCCCAAAATGGCTAACAAGCCTGACGCTGTTCTCGGCAAAATTGTTGAAGGTAAGATTGGTAAATTCTACAAAGAAAACTGCCTTGTTGAACAACAATTCGTTATGGATGGCGACCTTACCGTTGGTAAGTACATTGAAAACGTTGCTAAGGAACTTGGCGCAGAAATTAAGCTTACTAAATTCGTTCGTTTTGAAAAGGGCGAAGGCATTGAAAAGCGCGTAGACGATTTCGCTGCTGAAGTTGCTGCAATGGCAAAATAATTGAAGCAAATTTAAATCCCGTTGGAATTTTCCAACGGGATTTTTTGTTATTTATTGATTTTAAAATGCACGGGCAAGCCGTTTTGGGTTTTTATTTTAACCTCACCGTTTATAAGGGGTAGGAAGTAAGCGTGGGCTTCACTCGAAATGTTGGTGCTGTTATCACATATCCATTCTTTCGGGAATACCTTTTCGGTATTGGCAACAAGCTTTGCATCAACCATACCGATTTCTACAGTGTAGGGGTTGTCGCTTACGCGCTCAAAGATCATCACCTTGCCGGTTTCGCCCGCCAAAGCTGCTTTTACGCCTTCGCCACCAATGAGGGTGGCTTCATCGATATCGGTCTTAGAAGCCAAATGTGAGGAGCAACGCTGCATAACGTTAAGTTCCACTGAACGTACCTTACAACCGATTTTTTCGGTAACAAGATTTTCAAGGCCTTTGCCTATACCCGAAAGGTACGCGTGGCCAAAGTTGTCAACCTTGCCTGAGCGGAAGTCGGCATCGTCTAAAGTGATACCTTCCGAAACGGCAACAATAACCGAGTTGTGTTTTTCCAATTTCTCCTTAACGTCGTTAATGAATTTTTCGGCGGTAAATTCGCCCTCGGGTAAATAGATTAAATGTGGCGCTGTTTCACCGTTCGCATGTAAAACACAGGTTGAAGCGGTAAGCCAGCCTGCATGACGACCCATAACCTCAACAATAAGGACTGATTTAAGGTCGTAAACCTCGCTGTCGCGAGTGATTTCTTGCATGGTTGTGGCAAGGTATTTTGCTGCCGAACCAAAACCGGGGGTGTGGTCGGTGTAGCATAAATCGTTATCAATAGTTTTAGGAATACCGATTATTTTAATATCAATATTCTTAGATGCGGTGTATTTTGAAAGCTTGTCGGTAGTGTCCATAGAATCGTTACCGCCTATGTAGAAAAACGCACCAATATCGTATTTTTTGAAGGTTTCAATAATTTTTTCATAAACCGTGCTGTCCTTTTCGGGCGAGGGCATCTTATAACGGCAAGAGCCCAAAACGGTTGACGGTGTGGTTTTAATAAGCTCGACATCTTCAGCCGATTTTATAAGTGAGTTAAGTTCAACCAGATTGTCGCCGATAATACCCTCAATACCGTTAAGTGAGCCGTAGATTTTATCGATTTGCGGATTTTTTGTTGCTTCTTCAAAAACGCCCATAAGCGAAGCGTTAATAGCAACGGTAGGTCCGCCGGATTGTGCAACAGCAATATTCATTAAACATCCTCCCGAAAATGACATTTACAGTATAATACCATTTTTTCTTTTAAAAATCTACAAATTTTGCGAAATAATTTAAAAATTCGTTAAAATTTTAGTTCTTGTATTTTATTATATATTATAGTATAATAATTTACTAGATTGGAGTGGTATATCTTGTTGATATTGTTATTGTCGAGGGAGTTAAATTTAGCAACTGCGATAATATATATTTTGTCAGCTTTGGCGGTTATTTTTTTAACCTCGCCGATACACGAATTTGCTCACGGCTTTATTGCCGACAGATTAGGCGACCCCACTGCGCGCTATCAAGGCAGATTGACTTTGAATCCCTTTGCACATATTGATTATATGGGTGCTTTGGGTATCTTGTTGGTCGGATTTGGTGGTGCACGTCCTGTGCCGGTTAATCCTCATAATTTTAGAAATCCCAAAAGGGATATGGCTTTTGTAGCAGTAGCAGGTCCGTTATCTAATGTTGTTGCGGCGTTTGTTTGTATGGTTTTGGCCAATTTGGTTTTGGTAACAACCCGTACGTTAGCCTTTTATTATGTATTCTTATTCTTTTATTTTATTGCACAAATAAACGTGCGCCTTGCCGTATTTAATTTGATTCCTGTTCCTCCGCTTGACGGCTCGCGTATTTTGGCGCAATTTTTACCCAACCGCATTTACTATAAACTTATGCAGTATGAAAGATATATCTATTTTATTCTTATTATCTTAGTATTTTCAGGTAGTTTAAGCGGACCGATTTCAAATGCTTCGGATGCGCTAATGCGCGGAATTAGTGATTTGGCTTCGCTTCCGTTTAAGTTTTTGAGGTAAGTAATGGAAAACATTTTATGTTATAAATTAGAAGGGTTTGAAGGCCCGCTTGATTTATTGCTGCAGCTTATAGCCCGTAACAAGTATAATATCTATGATATTCCGCTCTTGGAGCTTACTGAGCAATATTTAAAGCAAATTGAAACAATTGAAGAGGACGAGCTTGAGCACCAAAGCGAGTTTTTGCAGATGGCATCCCGCCTTTTGTATATTAAAACGGTAAGCCTGTTACCCAAGCACGATGAGGTTGTAAAGCTTAAGGAAGAGCTTACGGGCGAATTGCTTGAATATATGGTTTGTCAGCAAATGGCTAAAAAGTTTTCCACCATGCAGGATGGCTTTAATATGTTCGTGCGCGAGCCTAGCGAGGTTGAGGTTGATAAAACCTATGTTCTGGTTCATCCTAAAAACGTTTTGTTTGAAAGCTATATTTCGGCTGTGGGCAGGGGACAAAGACGCTTGCCACCATCTACAGCACCTTTTACAAAAATTGTGGCAAAGAAAATTGTTTCGGTTTCTACCAAAATTGTTTTTGTAATACGCAATTTGTGGAAAGGCGGCAGAAGTCGACTTTCAGAGTTATATAAAACCGCGCATTCCCGTTCGGAGCTGGTTGCAACCTTCTTAGCCGTTTTAGAGCTTTGCAAGGCTAACCGTGTACAGGTTTCGGGCGATGGCGAAAAACAAGAAATCACCTTGATTAAGGGGCATAAAAGAAATGACAACTAAAGAACTTATAAAAGCCTTTGAAGCAGTGCTTTTTGCAAGTGGCGAGCCGATATCAATTGACCGATTTTCGCAGGTGTTTGAAATAACCCCCGAAAAGACCGTTTCGGTTATGGAGGCATTGTCACAAAAGATGGAAGAAAACGACAGTGGCTTAAAGCTTGTTAGAATGGATAATACATATCAACTTGCCACTAAAACCGAATATGCTGAGCATATTAAGAAAATTTTTGATATAAAGCGTAAAACACCGCTTTCGTCGGCCGCTTTGGAGGTTCTGGCGGTTATTGCTTACAATCAACCAATAACCAAAGCTTTTATAGAGCAGGTGCGTGGTGTTGACTGCTCAACCGTTATTACAACACTTATTGAAAAAGGCCTTATAGAAGAGCGTGGCCGTCTTGAGCTTCCGGGCAAGCCCTTGCTTTACGGCACAACCAAAAACTTTTTGAGATGCTTCTCTTTAGGCGATTTAAGCGAGCTTCCGCCTTTGCCGAAGGATAATAGCGGCGCTTTGGCTACAGATTTGGGCGAACAGCTTACAATTGACGAATAGTTAATTTATTTTGATTAAAAATATTAAAGAAAAAATTCAGTGTAAAGGGAGATTTACAATGAGTGAAAATAGCATAAAAAATATTATGGATACCACAATGGAAAAATTAAAGGGTATGATAAAGGCCGACGTTATAACAGGCGAGCCCGTTGTTGTTGGCGATATCACCTTAATTCCGGTTTCTAAGGTGGCTTACGGCTTAGCAACAGGCGGTAGCGATTTTCCCACCAAAAACCAATCACAGCTTTTCGGCGGCGGCGGGGGAGCCGGCGTTACCATTTCTCCGATTGCTTTTATTGTTATAAATGGTGACAATGTTAAAATGCTTCCTGTTTATAATGAACTTACCACACTTGAAAAAGCCGTTACAATGGCGCCCGAGATTATAGATAAGGCCAAAGACCTTTTCAAAAAGGATAAAGAGGCTATAACCGAATAAATTTTAACACCTTGTCATAAAATTAGACGAGGTGTTGATTTTGAAAAGGTTTCTTGCGCTTGTTTTGGTGCTGTTGTGTTTTTGTTTTCCCATTAAGGCAAATGCTTTAGCGGTTTCGGCCAAAGCGGCGGTAGTGCTTTGCGGCGATACCGGAGAAGTGATTTTCTCTAAAAACGAAAACCAAAAGCTTTCAATGGCAAGCACCACAAAAATTATGACAGGGCTTTTGCTTTGCGAATACGGCAACTTTGAGCGCGAGATTACCGTTACTAAGGAAATGCTGCGGGTAGAGGGCTCTTCAATGGGGCTGCTTGCAGGGGACAAAGTAACGCTTCACGATTTGCTTTATGGCTTAATGTTGGCATCGGGTAATGATGCGGCAAACGTTATAGCCTTTGTTTTAGGCGGCAGTGTAGATGGCTTTGTTCAAAAGATGAACCAAAAGGCAGAGGACCTAGGGCTTGAAAACACCCGTTTTGCAACACCGTCGGGGCTTGATGATGAAAATCACTATACAACAGCCTTAGAATTGGCAAAATTAACACGCTACGCCCTTTGTAACGAGGAATTTGCCAAGGTAGTTGTTTGTGAAAAGGCAACCCTTAATTATGG
>JAFVTJ010000065.1 GCA_017503305.1 Clostridia bacterium | reverse complement strand
TTTTAATTGCTAAGGTTGATGCTATGCCGGATGTCGATTCTTTTTTACCTACTCCCGCTAAGCCTGATTATGTTGAGTTTCTTAATGACCTTGTAGAAGAGGTTGACGAAGGCTTTACTGTTGAAAGTGTTGAATAATTTTTAAATTAAACGTTTTGGAGTGAGTTGTTTGTTTAGTTATATTTTAGCTATACTCTGCGGAATTGTTGTTTTGGCTGTTGACCAATTTACAAAGTATTACATAATTTCTAACTTTGCTTTGGGCCAAAGCTCCGAATTTATAAATGGTTTTATTGACATCATTTATATTAACAACAAAGGCGGCGCTTGGGGCATTTTGGAAGGTTACACCTGGACTTTGCTTGCCGTTACCGCAATTTTAATGATTGTTTGTTTCACCCTTTTGTTAAAGCTTGGCAAACACAATAAATTTATATTTTGGGCAATAAGCTTAATTCTATTTGGTGGCCTTGGCAATATGATTGACCGCGTATTTAGAGATGGTAACGTAATCGACTTTTTACACTTTGAATTCTACCCAACCTTCCCGATTTTTAACGTTGCCGACTGTTCAGTTGTTTTAGGCGCAATTTTATTAGCGGTTTACTTTATTTACGACACCATTAAAGATTCAAAACAAAAGAAAAATAATATCATAGAAAATATCGAAAATAAAAATGACTGAAATTAGGGAATTTTTTTCACAAAGCGAAAGAGTGCGAATTGACGTATTTGTTTCTACAATAGCCGACGTTACCCGTTCTCGCGCCGCAAAGCTTGTTACAGATGGTCTTGTTTTTATAAATGGCAAGGTTGCTTCTAAAAGCGATAAACCGCAAGCAGGGGATGAAGTAACTGTTCATTTGCCCGACCCTCAATCTTATGATGTTTTACCGCAAAATTTAAATCTTGACATTGTCTTTGAAGACGATGATTTACTTGTGGTAAATAAACCAAAGGGAATGGTGGTTCACCCTGCGGCAGGTAATTTTGAAAATACACTTGTTAACGGTCTTATGTATCATTGCAAGGACAAGCTTTCGGGTATAAACGGCGTTTTACGCCCGGGAATTGTGCATCGCATTGATAAAAACACCAGTGGACTTTTGATTGTTGCTAAAAACGACCATTCACATAATTTTTTATCTGAGCAAATTAAGGAGCACAGCTTCACTCGTGAATATGAAGCCGTGGTTTACGGCAATGTGAAGCAGGATAGTGGTACTATAAATGCTCCAATTGGCAGACATCCTGTCAAACGTAAACAAATGGCAGTTACCTCTACCGCTTCGCGTAATGCTGTTACTCACTATGAAGTAATTGAGCGTTTTGGCAATTTTACTCACCTTAAATTACGACTTGAAACCGGCCGTACTCACCAAATTAGAGTGCATATGGCTTATTTAGGTCATCCCGTTGCAGGTGACGACGTTTATGGACCAAAGAAGGTAATAACCTCCCTTGGCGGACAATGCCTACACGCACGCAAAATCGGCTTTATACACCCCGTTACAAATGAATATTTCGAGTTTACTTCAGAGTTGCCGGAATATTTTAATAAATTTTTAAAACAATTAAAGCAAAAACAATAACCGAAAGGATTGCGCCATGAATTTTCAAAAAATAAAGGAACTGCAAAAAGAAGCAGTAAAAGTTAGAATGGGCATTATTGAAGGTGTACACAGCGCCAAAGCAGGCCATCCCGGTGGTTCACTTTCTTGCACTGACATTTTAACCTATTTGTATTTTGAAAAAATGAATATAAACCCTGCTGCTCCCAAAATGCCCAAAAGAGACCGTTTTGTTCTATCAAAAGGCCATGCAGCACCTGCGCTTTACTCGGTTTTAGCGCATAGAGGCTTTTTTGATACCGAAATGCTTACAACCTTGCGCCAAATTGGCAGTATTTTACAGGGTCATCCCGATATGAAACACATTCCCGGTGTGGATATGTCTTCCGGCTCACTCGGTCAAGGTATTTCCTGCGCGGTTGGCATGGCATTATCGGCTAAGCATTTTAACGAAAAGTATAAGGTTTATTCTGTTTTGGGCGATGGTGAAATAGAAGAAGGTCAGGTTTGGGAAGCTGCTATGTTTGCTGCTAATAAAAAACTTTCTAACCTTACCATTTTTGTTGACTACAATAATCTACAAATTGACGGCACAATCGAAGAGGTTAATTCTCCGTATCCTATTGATAAAAAGTTTGAAGCATTTAATTGGCACGTAATTACTATTAATGGCCACGATTTTGAAGAGATTGAAAATGCTCTTAACGAGGCCGAAAAAATCGACAAACCCGTTTGTATTATTGCAAATACAATTAAGGGTAAGGGCGTTTCCTTTATGGAAAATAACGTTGCCTGGCACGGTACAGCACCTAATGATGAGCAATATGAAGCCGCAATGCAAGAATTAAAAAACGCTTACAACGAATTAAACTAAAGGAGGGTTACCAATGTCTGATATTAAAGCGGTTGCTACACGTGTAGCTTATGGCGATACCTTGGTTCAATTAGGCAAGGAACGTGATGATTTTATCGTTCTCGACGCCGATCTTGCCGCCGCTACACAAACCGGCAAATTTAAAAAAGAATTTCCTGAAAGATTTTACAACTGTGGTATTGCTGAACAAAATATGATTGGCATAGCTGCAGGTGTTGCCGCAACAGGCAAAAAGGTTATTTGCAGCTCTTTTGCAATGTTTGCTGCAGGTCGCGCTTTTGAACAAATCCGCAATTCGGTTGGCTACCCACACCTTAACGTTATAATTGCAGCTACACACGCAGGTATTTCAGTTGGTGAAGACGGTGCAACTCACCAATGTAATGAAGATATTGCTTTAATGCGTGCTATTCCGGGTATGACAATAATCAATCCCGCTGATTACACCGAAGCTTGTTTAGCAGTAAAAGCTGCTATGGAGTATAATGGCCCTGTTTATTTACGTCTTGGCAGACTCGCTGTACCCGTGGTTTTTGGCGATGACTATAAATTTGAAATCGGCAAAGGCGTTGAGCTTAAAGAAGGCAGTGACGTTACTATCGTAGCCACCGGTCTTATGGTAAATGAAGCCTTGATCGCCCACGATTTATTAAAAGAGCAGGGTATTAGCGCCCGCGTTATTAATATCGCTACAATTAAGCCGCTTGATAAAGAAATCATCCTTAAAGCCGCTAAAGAAACCGGCTGTATCGTAACAGCCGAAGAACATTCAGTTATTGGCGGTTTAGGCAGTGCTGTTAGCGAATTTTTATCCGAAGAGTATCCCGTTCCGGTTTTAAAGCTTGGCATTAACGACGAATTTGGTTACTCTGGTCCGGCCGTTAAACTGCTTGATGAGTTTGGTTTACGTGCTGAAAACATTAAAGAAAAAGTAATAAAAGCAATTTCTTTAAAATAATTTAAAAAAGTACTTGATTTTTAAAATCGTTTGTGATATTATACTATGGCGGTTTAAAAAATCGTACCTGCGCTGATAGCTCAGCTGGATAGAGCGTCTGGCTACGGACCAGAAGGTCGGGAGTTC
>JAFVTJ010000064.1 GCA_017503305.1 Clostridia bacterium | reverse complement strand
TTTGCAAGGGCGACCATTTAAAGGTTTTAATTTTAATAATGCGAAATCCGACCGCAAGGGTTGACGTTGCCGAAATTGCACTTCAAACCGACCTTTCGGAATACGACGTTAAGGAAGCGTTGCTTTTTTGGGCTGATGCGGGCATTCTTTTATCGCGTGAAGCACCTAAGCAAACTGAAGATAAAAAGGTTGTAAAACGTTCTTTGAAGCCTTCGCGCGAAGATGTTACAAAACGCGGACTTGAGGATGCAAAGCTTCAGTATTTGCTTAATCAAGCGCAGCTTATTTTAGGGCGCAACCTTAAAGGCAACGAAATGGAAACTTTTGGTTGGCTTTATGAAGACTTAGGGCTTGACGTTTCGGTAATTTTATTTATCGTTCAATATGCAAAGCAAATTGGCAAAGCTAATATCCGTTATATTGAAGCGCTTGCTTCTGAATGGGTTGAAAAAGGTGTTGAAAATATTAGCGATGCCGAAGAGCAGGTTAGAGCGCTTACTTTAACCGAGCAATGTTGGAAGGTTGTTTGCGCGGCATTTGGAATTGAAAGAAGAAAACCAAGTAAAAAAGAAGCCGAGCTTTCACTTTTGTGGGTTGACGAATGGAATATATCTTCCGAAATGCTAAAGAAGGCTTATGACGTTTGCATAGACTCAAAAGCAAAAATAAACTTTCCGTACATAGCAAAAATTATAGAAAATTGGCATGATTCGGGTTATAAAACTCCGACTGATATTAAGACTCCAAATAAGCAAAACAATAAAATGCAGGGCGCATACGATATTGATTTGTTTGAAAAAATGATAAATTCGAAGGACTAAATTATGGTAACTAAAGAAACTACATATACCAAAGCTTTTGAAATTAAAAAAGAATCCTTAAAAACCAAGCAAGACAATCGCGAAAGGCTTCTAAGAACGGCGTATGCAAACGATAAGCGCCTTTCTGAAATTGATCGTAGACTTTCATCCTTGGGCGCTAATCTTGCTTTAACGGCACTTTCGGGCGATTTTGCGAAGATGGAAAAAATCAAGGCAGAATCATTAGACCTTTCGGCTCAAAAGGAAGCAATTCTTTCAGAGCGCAAGGTGCTTGATATTACATACGATTGTCCGCTTTGTGCTGATACAGGTTACGTTAACGGCAAAATTTGTGATTGCATTAAAAAAATTGCAAACCGCATTGCTATGAACGAGCTTTCGGCAAAAATGCCTTTGGATGAATCTACTTTTGAAAATTTTGACTTAAACTATTATTCCGATAAAGGCGAGAATCCAAAACGCAGAATGACTGCAATTTTAAAGCTTTGCAAAGAATATGTTATTAACTTTAACCCTAAAACTTCGCCTAATTTACTCTTTTTAGGCGAACCGGGACTTGGCAAAACCCACTTAACCTTGGCGATTGTTTCGGGTGTTATCGAAAAAGGATATATTCCGATTTATGCTCCTGCTGATAATCTTTTTTCAATTATTCAAAGGGAGAAGTTTGACGGTATAAATAAGGGTAGTTACGAGCAAATGCTTGAATGTGATTTGCTTGTTATTGACGATTTGGGTACCGAACTTGCAAATTCTTTTACTAAATCGGCTTTGTATAATCTTATAAACACCCGTTTATTAACTAAAAAACCGACAATCATTAACACAAATCTTACTTTAAATGAAATTCAAGAAATTTATTCTCCGCGTATTGTTTCACGTTTAATTGGCAATTTTGATGCTAACAAATTCTTGGGTAATGATATAAGACAACAAAAATTATTAGGAAAATAGAGTGATATTTTGAGTATTAAAAGATATGACGCCGGCAGCTATGATGTTGCGGTAATAGGCGGTGGACACGCAGGTATCGAAGCGGCTTTGGCTTCGGCAAGACTTGGCGCTTCTACAATAATGTTTTCAATAACCGTTGACTGGATAGGCAACATGCCTTGTAATCCTTCAATTGGTGGTACTGCTAAGGGCCATTTGGTACGTGAGCTTGACGCTTTGGGTGGCGAAATGGGTAAAGCCGCCGATAAAAACACCTTACAAAGCCGTATGCTTAATTTGGGTAAGGGCCCTGCGGTGCATTCGCTTCGTACACAAATTGACCGCCGTGCTTACAGCGAATATATGAAGCATACCGTTGAAAAGCAACAAGGCTTAGACGTTAAGCAGTGTGAAATTGTTAAAATAGAGAAGACCGAAGAAGGTTGGCGTTGTATTTCTAATTTGGGCGCTGCTTTTAATTCTAAAAAGGTGGTAATTGCAACCGGTACTTTCTTGGGCGGCAGAATTTACGTTGGCGAAGTTAATTATGAAAGCGGACCCGATGGTTGTTTCCCGGCTAAAGAATTGTCTAATTCGTTAACCGAGCTTGGTGTTCCGCTAAGACGCTTTAAGACAGGCACACCTGCACGTGTTCTTCGTGATAGTATCGATTTTTCAGAGCTTGAAGTACAAGAAGGCGACCCCGAGGTAGTTCCGTTTAGCTATTCAACCACCGAAATTCCGCAAAATAAGGTTGTTTGTCATATAGGCTATACCAACGATGATACCAAAAAGGTTATTTTAGAGAATATTAACCGTTCTCCCTTGTATGCAGGCGATATTGAGGGCGTTGGACCGCGTTATTGCCCCAGTATTGAAGATAAAATTGTTCGTTTTGCCGATAAAAAGCGACATCAATTTTTTGTTGAGCCTTGCGGCGAAAATACAGAGGAAATGTATTTACAGGGTATGTCTTCATCCTTGCCTGAAGAAGTGCAAATTGAATTTTACAAGACTATTCCATCCCTTAAAAATTTAAAAATCATTCGTAATGCATACGCTATCGAGTATGATTGCATTGACCCATCCTTCCTAAAAGCTACACTTGAAATGAAAAAACTCGATGGTTTGTATGGCGCGGGTCAATTTAATGGCTCCTCGGGTTATGAAGAGGCGGCTGTTCAAGGCTTTGTAGCGGGTGTTAACGCGGCGCTTTCAGTTTTAGGACGCGAACCCTTTGTGCTATCACGCGCATCTTCCTACATTGGTACCCTTATTGATGATTTGGTTACTAAAGGCTGCTCTGACCCATATAGAATGATGACTTCGCGTAGCGAATATCGTCTAATTCTAAGGCAAGATAATGCCGATGAACGCTTGATGCCGACGGGTTACAAATTGGGTCTAGTTGACGAGGAAACTTATTCAGCCTTCCGCACTCGTACAATGCAAAAGGAAGCCGAAATTGAGCGCTTAAACTCTACTTTTATAGGCCCTTCATTTGAACTCAACCAAACCTTAGAAGCGCTTGGCACCGCGCCGCTTACTACCGGTATGCGACTTGCCGATTTAGTAAAGCGTCCACAAGTTTCTTATAAAGATTTAGCACCGTTTGATCCTGAAAGACCTACACTTTCTAAAGAAGTTTGTGAAAAGGTTGAAACCGAGATTAAATATGAGGGTTATATTAACCGCCAACAAGCGCAAGTTAACGAGATGCTAAGACTTGAACACCAGCTTATACCGCAGGATATTAACTATGACGACGTTTACGGACTTCGTTTAGAAGCAATT
>JAFVTJ010000063.1 GCA_017503305.1 Clostridia bacterium | reverse complement strand
TGGACTCAGCAAGCATAGCGAAACCTGTCTGACGACAAGCGTAAACGTCGGAGTGATCTCCGAAGATGTTGAGCGCGTGAGAAGCTACGCAACGAGCTGAAACGTGGATAACGCAGGGAAGAAGCTCACCTGCGATCTTGTACATATTAGGGATCATAAGAAGAAGACCCTGAGATGCAGTGTAGGTGGTTGTGAGAGCACCTGCTGCGAGTGAACCGTGAACGGTACCTGCAGCGCCTGCCTCGGACTGCATTTCGATAACCTTTACGGTTGTACCGAAAATGTTTTTAACGCCTTGTGCAGACCATTGGTCAACATAGTCAGCCATCGGGCTGGACGGGGTAATGGGGTAAATACCGGCAACTTCTGTGAATGCATAAGACACATAAGCGGCAGCATTGTTACCGTCCATAGTTTTGAATTTTCTGGACACTGGAATTCCTCCTAAAAAATATTTAATGAGATTCAAATAAAAAATACTCTCATACGAAGTCATTATAACAAAAAAACTTACGCTTGTAAATAGTAAATTATATATAAATATATACAATGTTAAAAAAATAACAATATGGATTTTGACAAAAATAAAAAAAATTTAAAAAAATGCTTGACAAACTAAAAAAGGTGTGGTAATATAGCAAAGTCGTCTGAAGCGACACACCAGTTGGTGTTGATTGCGGCGAGGGTCCACCCGTTCCCATACCGAACACGGAAGTTAAGCTCGCTTGCGCCGAAGATACTTGGCGGGAGGTTGCCCGGGAAAATAGGTAGACGCCAACACAAAGAGATGTAACTTTGTTACATCTCTTTTTTTATTGTAACTTGAAAAGTATTGTTAAAAATGGTATACTTAATCTAACATAAAAATATATAAAGTGAAAGAAGAACCAAAATGCAAGCTGTACAAACTTTGCCGGAAGGATATAAAGAAATTTTTTCAATTAATCTTCAAAAGGATAAGAAAATTGCAATTTTATTAAATGTTTTTGCGGTGGTAATTATGCTTGCTATGGCGATACCAATGCATTTTTATATTCCAATTTCCACCCTTTTTGATATGGAAAAGGGATTAGGTGCTTATGCGCTTCGTTTTGCAACCATTGCAATTTTAACGATTGCATATATAGTTTTGCACGAGCTTGTACACGGTATTGCAATGAAAGTTTGCGGTACTAAAAAGGTAAAATATGGTTTCACGGGCTTGTATGCCTTTGCGGGCAGTGATGATTGTTACGACAAAAGCGCCTATATAATGATTGCTTTAGCACCTATTGTTGTTTTGGGTATTGTTATTGCAGTAGCTAATATTTTTGTTTCGCGTGAATGGTTCTGGGTTGCATATTTTCTTCAAATTTTCAATATTTCGGGTGCGGCGGGCGATATGTACGTAACGGCGAAATTTTCTAAATTTCCAAATGACATTCTTGTAAAAGATGATGGAGTAGGAATGACTGTTTATTCTAAACAAGGATAATTGTGATATATGTGAAGGAAGTGGGAAGATGAGTGAACGCACTATTGCGGCTATTGCGACACCCTTGGGTGAAGGCTCTTTGGGGGTTATAAGAATATCGGGCGACAAGGCTATAAAAATTGCCGATAAGGTGTTTTTTGCCTTTTCGGGTAAGGCTTTGTGCGAATTATCAGGTTATTCGGCGGCGTATGGCGAAATTAAGGAAAATGACAAGATTTTGGACGACGGCGTGGCACTTGTTTTCCGTGCGCCCAAAAGCTATACGGGCGAAGACGTGGTGGAAATTTCTATCCACGGCGGACGGCTTATGCTTAAGGCGGTTTTGCGCCTTATTTTGCAAAACGGTGCCTTTATGGCAGAGCCCGGCGAATTTACAAAACGCGCCTTCTTAAATGGCAAGCTTGATTTAACTAAAGCCGAAAGTATTATGGGTCTTATTAGTGCCAACAGCGAAGCGGAGCTTAGGCTTTCCCGTGCGGCACATATCGGCGGTGTTAGTCGCAAGATTGATAAAATTGAAGCTGATTTAGTATCGGCGGGTGCTTCTATTGCGGCTTTTTCGGACTATCCCGACGAGGATATTGAAGGGCTTGATTACGATAACTTCCTAAAAATGCTTGAAAATGCCAAGGCACAGGTTGAAAATATGCTTTCTACCTACGATGCGGGCAGGATTTTGCGCGAGGGTATTGATACTGTAATTGTAGGCAAGCCAAACGTCGGCAAATCTACTTTAATGAATATGCTAAGCGGTGCCGAGCGGTCGATTGTAACCGACGTTGCAGGAACCACCCGTGACGTTATTGAAGATACCGTAACGGTGGGGGACGTTACCCTTCGCCTTGCTGATACGGCGGGTATTCACGAAACCGATGACACGGTTGAAAGCATTGGTGTAGAGCGCGCAAAGGAGCGTATTGATAATGCCGGGCTTGTGCTTGCGGTGTTTGATTGCACGACAGCGCTCGACAGCGACGATATTGCTTTACTTGAAAGCGTAAGAAATAAAAATACTATCGCGGTTGTTAATAAAACCGACCTTGAAAATAATATTGATATGTCGGCTTTTGAGGGCATGCGTGTTGTTACCGTTTCGGCAAAAAATAACACAGGCTACAGCGAATTAGCTGAACAAATTGCCGAAATTTCGGGTACTGCAAATCTAAACCCCGATACCGCCGTGCTTATTGGTGAGCGCCAACACGCTTGTGCTGAAAGGGCGCTTGATGCTGTTAACAAAGCAATCGGTGCTTTGACTTGCGGACAAACGATGGATGCTGTGGGTGTTTGTGTTGACGATGCTTTGGCGGCATTGTTTGAGCTTACGGGTAAGCGTGTTACCAATGAGGTTGCGGATGAAATTTTCCGCAAGTTCTGTGTGGGGAAATAGTTATATAAGGAGAATTTAATATGAAAATTTTGTTTCAAGGTGATAGTATAACTGATATGGAGCGTGACCGCAATGATCCTAAAAGCTTAGGTATAGGTTACGTTAAATTTGCAACCGATTATATTAAAGAAAAACACCCCGAAATAGATTTTGAATTTGTAAATTTGGGCATTAGCGGAAATCGAACCGAGGATTTACTAAAAAGACTTTAAGAAGATTTTATTGATGTAAATCCCGATATAGTGTCAATTCTCGCCGGTATTAATGACGTGGTTTATTACGCTGAAAATAGAGATTGGCTTGATAACGAAATTTTCGAACAAAATTATCGCACGATTTTAGAGGAAATAAAGACTAAAACCAACGCTAAAATTATGATGATTGAGCCTTTTTTGTTTCCGGTAGAGGATAAGCTTTATTATCGTGAGGATTTAGACCCTAAAATACAAATAATTCGTAAATTAGCAAACCAATATGCTGATGTGTTTATGCCGCTTGACGGACCGTTGGTTAGTGAATATATAGGTAAGGATCTTGATGTATTTACTCCTGACGGCGTGCATCCTTTCCCGCCGGCAGCGAAAATTATTGCTAAATGGTATGCTGAATATATAGAAAAGCTTTTATAGCTTAAAAACCCGAGTTTTAAATAGCTCGGGTTTTGTTTATAAATATGTACAAATTGTTAATAGTCAGAGAAAGTCAAAGAAATTTTCAAAAAACTATTGACAAATGGAAAAATGTGCATATAATAGTAACTGTTAGCACTCGGAAGTGGAGAGTGCTAAAAAAGAAACGGGGTGACAAAAATCGAGTTAACTCCACGAAAACAGGCGGTTTTAAAGGCTATTGTAAAGGCTTATATCGAAACGGGCGAGCCGATAGGCTCCAAGATTTTAACAGGTCTTATCGAAAATGCGCCGTCCTCGGCGACACTTCGAAATGAAATGAGCGAGCTTGTTAGTATGGGGCTTTTGGCACAGCCGCATACCTCGGCGGGAAGAATCCCCACAAGCGACGGCCTTAAATTATACGTAAACAACCTTATGCAAAAAAGCGATATTTTATCGGACTATAAGGAGTTTATTGATAGTCGTTTCGACCTGATAAACGAAATGCCCGAGAAAATACCCGCTAAAGCGGGGGAAATCCTTTCGGATTTAACACGTTTGCCTGTTATAGCTTGTATAATAACGCCCGAAACGGCGGTTATTAAAAAGATTGAGTTACTTAATCTTAGCCGTAATACAGTGATGCTTTTACTGCTTACAAATGATTCGAGAACCCGAAACCGTATTTTCCGTTTGGGTGACAATATTACACCTCAAATGCTTGAGCGCTTTAAGCAAATTGCAAACTCTAAAATCAAGGGTAAGCCTTTGGAAGAACTAAGCATTGGTTATATGCAAAGTCTGGTTGCGTCTTTGGGTGTTGATGCATTCGAATTGATGCCGCTTTTTAACGTTTTGTTTGAAACGGCAAACGAAATTGAAAGTATGTCGGTCGATTTAAGCGGTGTTTCACGTCTTTATAACGTGTGCGGTAACGAAGAATCGGCACGGCGTATAATAACGCTTATTGACCGCCGCGACCCGATAATTTCACTCTTTGAGCGATTGGGTGACGGGGTTGTATTCGGTAAGGATACAGGCTTTAGCGAGCTTCACGGCGACACGCTTATAGCGGCAAAGTTTGGTAATAATAAATATAAGGGATATATTGCAGTAATTGGGCCTGACCGCCTTTCTTACGAGCAAATAATACCTACTATTGAATACACAGCAAATAAACTTACAGAAGTTATAACAAAAGCACAAAAAGATATGGAGGATTGATTTCGTGGCTGAAGAAACCAAAGCACCCGAAACTGAAAAAGCAAAACCCGAAAAAAAGAAGAATAAAAAGGATTTGGAAATCGAAGCTTTAAAGGCAGAACTTGAGCAAAAGAACGATTTGCTTTTACACACCGCGGCTGAGTTTGATAACTTTAAAAAGCGTACCGAACGCGAAAAGGCAAGCGTAGCCGAATTTGCAAAGGCGGGTTTAATTAAACAGCTTTTGCCGATACTTGATAATATAGACCGTGCGTCACTTGTTGAAAAAGATACACCCGACTATATTAAGGGTATTGAAATGATAGTAAAGCAATTTGAAGGAATTGCAGCAAACTTAGGTATTACCGAAGTAGCGCAGGTGGGCGACACATTCAACCCCGAAATGCACGAAGCGGTAATGCACATAGAAGATGAAACACTTGGCGAAAACGTTATTGCCGACGTTTTGCAAAAGGGCTATAAAATAGGGGATACGGTAATCCGTGCCGCTATGGTTAAAGTTGCTAATTAAAAGATTTATATATTATTAAGGAGAATTTATTATGGGTAAAATTATTGGTATTGACTTAGGTACAACAAACTCTTGCGTAGCAGTTATGGAAGGCGGCGAGCCTGTAGTAATCGCTAACGCTGAAGGCGGAAGAACAACTCCTTCCGTTGTAGCATTTTCAAAGACAGGGGAAAGAATGGTAGGTCAGGTTGCAAAGCGTCAGGCTATTACCAACCCCGACAGAACTATCGCTTCTATCAAGCGTGATATGGGTACTGCAAACACCGTTGAAATCGACGGCAAAAAGTATACCCCTCAAGAAATTTCGGCTATCATTTTGCAAAAATTAAAGGCTGATGCTGAAGCATACCTCGGCACAACCGTTACCGAAGCTGTTATCACTGTTCCTGCTTACTTTACCGACGCTCAGCGTCAGGCTACCAAGGACGCAGGTAAAATTGCAGGTTTGGAAGTTAAGAGAATTATCAACGAACCTACTGCTGCTGCATTGGCTTACAGTATTGATAAGGAAGAAGACCAAAAGGTTATGGTTTATGACTTGGGCGGCGGTACCTTCGACGTATCTATTATCGAAATGGGCGACGGCGTTCAGGAAGTTTTGGCAACTGCCGGTAACAACCGTCTCGGCGGTGATGACTTTGATAAGCGCATTATGGACTATATCGTAGCAACCTTTAAGGCTGAACAGGGTATTGACTTATCCGGCGATAAAATGGCTATGCAACGTGTAAAGGAAGCAGCTGAAAAGGCTAAGATTGACCTTTCGGGTATGACTACAACCGATATTAACTTACCCTTTATTACTGCTGACTCCACAGGTCCTAAGCACTTTGAAACAACCTTAATCCGCGCTAAGTTTAACGAGCTTACCGCTGATTTGGTTGAAGCTACAATGGCTCCCGTTCGCCAAGCTATTGCTGACTCGGGTCTTCAGAAGAGCGAAATCAACAAGGTTCTTATGGTTGGCGGTTCTTCAAGAATCCCCGCTGTTCAAGAAGCTGTTAAAGCATTTATGGGTAAGG
>JAFVTJ010000062.1 GCA_017503305.1 Clostridia bacterium | reverse complement strand
GGACGGTTTCTCTTATATAAAAGGGGAAACGGTTATTTTAAAGATAAAATGATTTTACCGCCGTTTGCAGTTTTGGATATATCACTTTGCAACCCCTAAACTATATTATGCCAAATTACTCTAAAGGTGACTTACGAACAAACAGTACACCCAAGGTGTCAGCGCCGCAGTGGGATGAAATTGTACAACCGGCGCGGGTCATGAATACTTCCTTAAAGGGAGCGATTTCTTTAACCTGTTCTACAACAGCGTTAACAATTTCGCTATCAACACCAGCGTGGGTTACAAAAACGCGGTCTAAATCAATATTTTCGGTATCGGCCAAGCGTTCAGCAACATATTCTTGAAGTACAGCGCCGTATTTACCGCGGTATTTTTTGCCAACACCCATTTTGCCGTTTTTAACTTCAATGCAGGGCTTTAATTTTAAAACGTTTGCGCCAAGCATAGCAAGTGCAGAGCAACGGCCGCCCTTGTGCAAATAATCAAGCTTGTCAATAACAAAGGAAGCGTCAACACAGGGTGCTAAAGCGTTTAATTTTTCAACAATTTCGGTGGCTTCCATACCGCTCTGGGCCATTTCGGCTGCGGCTATTACTAAAAGACCGTTACCTGTTGACAAATTGCGAGAATCCACAACGTAAACGTTTTCAAACTCGCTTGCGGCAAGACAAGCATTGTTGTAGGTTGAAGAAAATTCAGCTGATAAAGCTAAATGAATTACAGTTTTACCTGCATCGGCAAAGGGTTTAAAATAATCAATACAGTCGCCAACGTTTGCGGCGGTGGTTTTGGGTAATTCACCTGTTTTGGTGTGGTGAGCATAAATGTCGTCGGGCACAATGTCAACACCGTCAAAATAGGTCTTGTCGCCCAAGGTTACGCCAAGTGGAATAATAGAAACGTTATATCTTTCGCGAAGCTCAGCGCTTAAGTCGCAGGTGCTATCGCTTGAAATTATAATATTATTACTCATAGTTTTCCTCCAAAAGCTATTTTTAATTATTATACCATCAATATAACCTTTTTTCAATAAATACTTGTTAAAAAATTGTAACAATTTATTTCTTTTAAAAAGGTGCTTTGTATGATATAATTTATAAATAGTTTACAAGATATTAAGAAAGGTGGTGCGGATATGAAAATTAAGCGTTATGTAAGAAGTTATCTTTTTTATATTGTTATAGCCTTACTTTTGGTTTCAATTACGGCTTCGGTTATGAGCATTGCTACGATTTCAAAAAAGAATAAGATAGCCATTCAAAGTGTTCAAAACGAGCTTAAAGAGGCCCATGGCAAATTGGGTATCGCCCAGCAACAGTTACAGGCGAAAACCGAGGAAAACGAAAAGCTTGAAAAAGAGCTTAAGGCTGCTGAAAAAGAAAATTCTAACCTTAAAGAAGAAAATAAGGTTTATAAAAAAGAAATCGAAAAATTAAGCGCTAAAAAACAGGCTGAGGTGGAAAAAGCCGTTGCCGATAAGCTTTCACCTCAGTCAAAATATCCAAAGCCCACCAAAACTTGTTACTTAACCTTTGATGACGGCCCTTCGGACAACACGTTGGAAATACTTAAAATTTTAAAAAAATATGATGCCAAGGCAACCTTTTTTGTTATAGGCACCGCCAAGCTTGAATATTTGCCAAAAATTCAAAAAGCGGGTCACGCTATAGGGCTTCATTCTAATACACATGAATATAGCCAAATTTATAAAAGCACCACCGCCTTTTTTAAGGATCTTAACAAGCTTTCCGCCAAGGTTGAAAAGCAAATTGGCGAAAAGGTTAATATAATGCGCTTCCCCGGTGGCAGTAATAATACAATTAGCAGAAATTATCGCAAGGGTATTATGACTTCACTCGTTACAAAGGTTAAAGCCAAGGGCTACGCCTATTTTGACTGGAACGTTGATTCGGGCGATGCATCGGGCCATAACGTTGCGGCGAGCAAGATTAAGAAAAACGTATTAAAGCAGGCCGAAAATAAAAAGTCTATTTGCGTTCTTATGCACGATACTGCGGCTAAGGGTACCACCGTTAAGGCTTTACCCGGCATTTTGGAGGGTCTTAAAAAGCAAGGCTATAAATTTGAAGTTTTAACCGAAGAAACCTACGGTTATCACTACAAGGTTAAAAATTAGAAGCGGTGTTAAAATGAATATAAAAGCTAATGCTAAAATAAATTTATCGCTTAAAGTAACCGGCAAACGCGAGGATGGTTACCATCTTATTGATACGGTTATGCATTCGGTTACCCTTTTTGATGAAATTAGCATTGAAAAGGCCAACAATATAACTGTTGAATGTGATAAGTATGATATTCCGCAAGAGCAAAATATTGCCTTTAAGGCGGCAAATTTGTTTTTTGATGCGGCCAATATAAAGGGTGGCGCCAAAATAAAAATAAGCAAAAACATTCCCGCGGCGGCAGGTCTTGGCGGCGGCAGTACCGATGCGGCAGCCGTGCTTTTAGGGCTTAATAGCCTTTATAATGCCAACCTTTGCGAGCAAAAGCTTTGCGAAATAGCGCTAAAGCTTGGTGCCGACGTGCCGTTTTTTATAAAAGGCGGTTGCCAAAGAGCAGAGGGTATCGGCGAAGAATTAACCCCCTTAAAGCCTTTAAAAAGCGGATATCTTTTACTTGCTAAGGCTGATACAAAGCCCTCCACAGGCGAAATGTATCGCCTAATTGACAGTATGCCTTACGAAACAAGGTATACAAAAACGGTTTTAACCGCGTTGGAAAACGGCGATTTAAGTTTGCTTTCTAAAAGCCTTTTTAACGCATTTTTATCAGTTTGGGGCGAAAGCAATTTAAAGCAAACCCTTTTGGGATTTTCTCCATTGGCGGTGTCGCTTTCGGGTAGCGGACCTACATTTTTTGCTATATTTGAAGATTTAAACCAAGCCGAGAATGTCCAAAACACTCTTAAAGAAAAGGGTATTGACTGCTGGCTTGCCGAATTTTGCGACAAAGCTATAATAATTGAATAAAATTTTAAACTCCTGACAATATTCTAAGTGAAACAATTGTCAGGAGTATTTTTATGAAAAAGAAAATTAGAATTTCATTAATATTTGGTCTTGTTTGCGCTATTTGTCTTTCGTTTTTTAACTTTAACCTGCTTTGCGATGATTTAAGGCAAAACGTTTTAAGGCTACATATTATAGCCAATTCGGATAGTGAGGCCGACCAAGAGCTAAAGCTTAAAATCAGAGATGCAATTTTAAGCGAAACAGGCAGTCTTTTTGCAAATTCGCAAAGTCTTGAAGAGGCTAATCTTCAAACTGAACAGCATTTGAAAAAATTTGAAGAAAT
>JAFVTJ010000061.1 GCA_017503305.1 Clostridia bacterium | reverse complement strand
ATTTACAGTTCATATTTTTGTGCGTTTAAGAGTTCGGCCTCAAGTGAAGAATGAGAAATTAGAATAATCGGTTTGCTTTGCGCTATTTCCAAAATTCTTTTTATTGCCGTTTTTATATTTTCCTCGTCAAGACCTGTAAAGGCTTCGTCAAGTATCAAGCAGTCAAACTCGGCCGTTAAAGCGCGTGCAATTGCAACCCTTCGTTTCATACCGCCCGAAAGCTCGCTAACGGGGGTGTTGATATCGGCCTCTAACCCTAACGCTTTAAGATTTTCTTTTGCAAGGGTTTGATTTTTAGATACAAGCATTACGTTTTGCAAGGCCGTTTTGAAGGGAAGAAGGCGGTTTTCTTGAAAAACACAGGAAAATTTAAAGTCATTATCCTTTATTATTTCTCCGCTTTCTGCCTTTTCAAGCCCTAAAAGCAAACGTGTCAGGGTTGTTTTTCCGCAACCGCTTTCACCATAAAGCCACAAGCGGTCATTTTCGCAAATTTCAAGCGAAAAGTCGCGAAAAATTTGCTTTTGGCCGTATGAAAAGGAGATATTGTTAATTTTTAACATGATTATACCTCCCAAAAAGCTTTTTAAGGGCGACCTCTAATATAAGTGAAAGTATTGCAACAACGGCTGTAAGAGCAAAAACTTCGCCTATTTCAAGGTGGGTTTTGCTTTGTTCAAGCATACTGCCAAGAGAATTTAATGGTTTGGCAATAACCTCTGCCGCAATACCCGATTTCCACGCGAAGCCTAAAGAAGTGAGAGCGGCGCTTATAAACGAAGGGAATATAAGCGGCAATTTGATTTTAAAGAAAATTTGGGGCTTAGTCAGTCTGAAAACTTGACCCATTTCGATATATTTTTTATCAATGCCTAAAAGTGCGGTTTCGGTGGTTGACCAAATTATTGGCAAAACCATCAAAAAGGCGATAAATATTGGCAAATAGGTGCTTTCAAACCAAAAGAAAGCAAGAATTATAAATGATGCCACGGGAACTGCTTTTATAAGCTGAACGGCAGGGGCGGTAAGTTCTTTAAAAAATGAACTTTTTGCCGAAAAAATGCCGCATAAAAAGCCTATAACCACGCCCAAAGCGAAACCGATGACAATGCGTAAGAGTGAAACACCAACCGAAAGATAGAATTCTTTGGTTTGGGCTAAATTTATTAGAGCCTTAAGGGTGCTAAGCGGAGAGGGTATTAAAAGCTCGTGCGCTACAATAAGGCTTAAAACCTGCCACACTGCAATCCAAAAAAGCAGTATGGCGGTTTTTTTGAAAATTTTACTTGCCATAGTAGAAATTATCAGCGGGCAATTTGCCGCCTACGCTCTTGGGGTTAGCAGTGTGTAAGAATGTAAGGTAAGCTGAAAGGTCGCTCTTCATTTCTTCGCCTGCTTCGAAAACGATATTGCAGTAGGGGATAGCCTTTTTAGCAACCGCAGCTTTAGGGATAATACCGAATTCTTCACAAGCGGCGGCGGTGGCGTCGATATCCTCGCTAACTGCTTTGATAGAAGCTTCGTAATCCTTTAAGAAGGCTTCTACTGCTTCGGGGTTTTGCTCAACATATTCGCTGCGGGCAATAATGCAACCCATTACAAGCTTTTTGTCGTTAAATTTGTTCCATTCATCGTTAAGGTTAATAACGATTTTAGCAGCGGTGTCTTGTAAAGTGATAGTGGTTGCAACGGGTTGAGGAGCAATAACAATAGCATTTCTTGCGCCTACAACCTTTGCTACAAGCTCGGTAGGCTGAGAAACAAATTCAACCTTAACGTCCTTGCCGGCTTCTAAGCCGTTATTTTTGAGAATGTTGTTTAAGATATATTCGGGGTTTGCGCCTTGACCTGTTGAATAAACGGTTTTGCCCTTTAAGTCGGCGATAGAAGTGATTTCTTCGCCCTTTGCAATTACGTTAAGCACACCTAAGGTATTAACTGCAAGCACCTTTACACCGCCATTTGTTTTGTTGTAAAGGGTAGAAGCCAAGTTTGTAGCAACAGCGGCAATATCGGCTTCCTTGTTTGTGATTTTAGCCACAATTTCGTCATTAGAAGCGGCTAATTGAATGTTATAGTCAAGACTGCCGTTACCTTCTTTAGCGTCTTTCATAAGATTTGCAAGACCAATACCTGTAGGACCTGCGATGCCGAAAACGTTTGCCTTAACTTCCTTAAGGTTTACTTGGTCAACAGCGTCATTTGCACAGCCTGCAAAGGAGAAGATAAGCACGAGGGTTAATAAGATACTAAGAATTTTTTTCATTTTTAATCACCTTTAATTTATTATTTTCTTTTATAATATTGCCGTTTTTTTCCAAAATGTCGAGTGCCCTGTAAAGCGTGGCTCTACTTAGTCCCAAGGTTTTGGCAAAACGGGTCATATTTTGGGGAATATTGGCGTAGCCGTGGTTATCAGCAACCGAGGAAAAATAGGTAAGAAGGGTATCTTCGGCGCTCATACAAGAAATTACCCGCAGTTTTTCATTCAAAAACCTTACCTTGTTTGAAAGAAAAGTAATATAGTTTATAGCAACTTGGGGGTATTCGCTAAAAATGTCTTTTAGCTGTTCCTCGTTTACAAACAAAATTTCACAATCGGTTTTGGCAGTAATGGTGCTAACGTAGTTGTTTCCGCCGCCAAATATTGCCGCGACGCCAAAGCACATATTTTGGGTGAAATTTTTAAGCAAAACTTCGTTATGGTTGTTGGCCACTGCAACAACACTACCGGTAAGCACAAAGCCGATAGCATTTTTAAAGGTATCTGCAGAGTAGATAATGTCACCCTTTTTAAAGCTTTGTCCTTTAGGAAAGGTTGAAGTTATGGCTTTTATGCTTTCGTAAGACAAACCTTCAAACAAAAACAAATTTGAAAAATCCAAGCTACACCTCCAAAACTGTCTTAAATAAGACACTTTTCACTTATATTATATATAAATAAATTAAAAAGTCAATAAAAAAATAAAAAAACTCGGAAAAATCCGAGTTTTTATAGTGTTACAGTTTCCCTTGCGGAAGAAACCGAATATTCGCCAATATTGGGGATTGTTTCGCCATCAATTTGTAAGGTTGCGGGGCGAGCGAGCTTTACTGTGAAATTGTGGCCCTCGATTACCTTTATCATGCTTTTAAGCTTTGTGTGCTTACCTTTCATAATCAGCAATAAAGCAGTCACGATTTTGAAAAAGTTCCTACTGTACATCGCCACAAGCGAAATGGTTTTATTTTGGTTCATGCGGTTTTGATCGGGAGCGGCCATAAATCCACCACCAAAATAGCGACCGTTCATTATAGGTACAAGCCACGCATTTTTAAAGGTGTATTCAACGCCGTCGGCATTAACAAAGGCAGTACAGGGCTTGTAGGCATAAAGCAGGGCTTTAATAGCGGCAAAAAGGTAATTGCCGCGTCGTTTGGAAATTTTGCGAAGCCTTTCAACCTCGCCACAGCAGTAACCATCCATACCGGAGCCGATGCAGTTTACAAATTTATAAACCTTGCCGTCAATTTCGGCTGTGGGAAGATTTTGTATGTAATCGTTTATGCGAATGGGAGTAGTGCGTTTTTTAAAGTTTATATCGCGGGCAAAATCGTTGCCGCTGCCTGAAGCGTAAAAATAAATATTTCTTTTAAGATTTTCAGTTTGGTTAACAAAGCTGTTAAGGCTACCGTCGCCACCGGTTAAAATAATATCGGTTTCGGGTGAAAGGTTGGAAATAAAGTCGTTAAGGGAATCAATGCTTGTAAGGTCAATATAGGAATAGTTATGGTCGCCCATAAGCTTTTCAATTTCCTTAGCAATTTTAAGGCCTTTTTCTCCGCAGGAGTGCGGGTTATAAAGAATTACGTACTTCATAGAATCCACCCTTCATAGCATATATATTATATTTTAAGGGTTTTGGCACAATTTGTCAACAAAAGAAAAACGCTGTCAAGAAGACAGCGCTTTCTCTCGCCCCTAAACGATAAATTTTTCCGAGGGCAGTTAATCAAAAAAGCTTAAAATAGATATTGCTTTTCCGTTTTGGTAGGCTTCTAAGTGCAGGTGGCTTTGGTCGGCACATTCCGAAGGGATAGTTCCCACAGCACCTAGGCTATCGCCCATTTTAACAGGAGTATCTTTTTCGGCGGTTACGTTTTTAAGTCCGCAATATTTAATAACAAGCCCGTCGCCGTGGTCAACAGTAACGGTTTTGCCAAAATCGGAGCTTGCTTCAACTTCCTTTACAATACCGTCGCAGCAAGCACTTACCATAGTGCCCTCTAAGGCGGCAATATCCACCGCGGCATGCATACGCATATCGTTAAAGGTTGCCGAATATTGCAAGGCTTTAGTGCTAAAATCCTTTAAAATCTCGCCGTTTACGGGCATTGAATATGCCTTAACCTTTTCGGTTTCGGTAGAAGTTGGATGTTCGTTTTTTGCCGGCTTATTAGCTGAACTGTTGTTGCCTGGCATTTGCGATGGGGTAGAGGGCTCACTTTCAATATATGAATTAAAGTCGCTGGAAAATTCGTCAATTTTACTTTCAAATTCGCTTTTAACAGAAGATGTGTCGCGCTGCATAGTATTGTCGTTATTTTGCATTGCTTTAAAAGCAAACCAAGCTATAACGCCTATAACAACAAGGCAAAGGGCGATAACAATATAAAAAGCCGAACTACCCGAGCGTTTTCGGGAGTATTGCGTATATTTCATTTTAAATCCTTCCTTTCAAAAGTATTATTGACGAAAGAAGGAATATATATTCTTTAAAAAATTTTAAAATTTGTTAATAAAACGGCAACAATTTTAGTGTATTATAAATTTGTACCCAAGGGAAGCCGCAACCCAAAGGTATATTTTTAAAACCATAAGTTTTAAAAATTTTCTCCCCTTAAAAAGAAGAGAAGCCGTGTTTTCACGGCTTCTTTTCTTTTTTATTTATTATTCTTTTGCGCTTTCAATAACCTTTGCGGCAATCTGTGCGGGAACCTCTTCATATCTTTCGATTTCCAAGGTAAAGGTTGCGGTACCTTGTGTAATAGAACGCATTGAAGTTGAGAAGTCAGACATTTCGGCAATCGGAACTTCACCAATAATTTCTTGCATTTTGTTTTCGCAAGGGTTCATACCAATAATTCTGCCACGGCGCTTGTTAATATCACCAATAACGTCGCCAAGCACATCATCGGGAACTAGTACCTTCAAGGTGCCAATGGGTTCTAACAATACGGGATTGGCCTGCGGGATACCATCCTTATAAGCAATAGAAGCTGCCATCTTGAAGGACATTTCTGAAGAGTCAACCGGGTGGTAAGAGCCATCGTAAAGTGTAGCCTTAAGACCAACCATCGGATAGCCTGCAAGAACACCCTTTTGGCAAGAATCCTTAAGACCCTTTTCAACAGCGGGGAAGAAGTTCTTGGGAACTGCGCCACCGAATACTTCTTCACAGAAAACGAGTTCTTGACTGTCGCAAGGCTCAAAACGAATCCAAACGTCGCCAAACTGACCGTGACCGCCGGATTGTTTCTTATGGCGGCCCTGAATTTGAACGGTTTTGCGAATGGTTTCGCGGTAAGCAATCTTCGGCTTTTTAAGGTCAGCCTCAGCACCGAATTTTGCCTTTAAGCGAGAAACGATAACGTCGATATGTTGTTCACCAAGAGCAGACAAAATAAACTCTTTGGTTTCTTTATCGTTGTAAACTGCAATTGTGGGATCTTCTTCAGCCATACGGTTAAAGGCGCCTGCAATTTTTTCTTCATCGCCCTTAGCTTTGGGATAAACCGCAACTGAAAGATTGGGGCGTGGGAAGGCGATAGGAGCAATAGCTAAATCACCCTTTAAGGATAAGGTATCGCCTGTTAAAACGTTGCCAAGCTTTGCAACGGCACCAATATCACCTGCGGTAATGGTGGCGGCATCTTCCTGCTTGGAGGCCTTAAGCCACATAATCTTGGAAAGGCGTTCTTCGTTGCCGGTACGATTGTTAGTTAAGCGAATATCATTCTTAATCGCGCCGGATAAAACCTTAAAGTATGAAAGCTTGCCAACAAACGGGTCGGCAATGGTTTTAAATACACACAATGCGGCATCGCCGTTTGCATCAAAGGTTTTTTCTTCGCCTTGGGCGTCGATATACTTACAATCCGAAACTGCGGGTAAAATTTGTAAAAGGCTGTCAACCATCATAGGAACAGCATCGCCGTTTTGTTGCACACCGCTGTAAACGGGGCAAATATCACCCGACTTCACACCAATTGCTAAGCCGTGAAGCATTTCTTCAGTGGTGAATTCTTCACCTGCGAAGTATTTTTCCATAAGGTCTTCATCAGCGGTGGCAATAGCTTCCAAAAGCATGCTTCTCATATTATCGACTTCGCCGCTTACGGGAAGGCGCATTTCTTTAATTTCAAGACCATTACAAGCATAAGCTTTGTTTTCAATAAGGTTTATGTAGCATTTAACCTGTTCGTTTTCAATATATGGAACTATAACAGGGCAGATAATTGCGCCGTATTGACCTGCTAATGCAGACAATACTCTATAAAAATGAGCGTGTGAAGAATCAAGCTTACCAATAAAGAAGGCAATGCTCTTCTTCAAGGCGCGGGCTTTATCAAAAGCCTGCTTTGCGCCAACGGTAAGGCCCGATTTACCCGAAATGGTAATAATAGCACTGTCGGCTGCGGTTAATGCTTCACATACACCGCCTGCAAAGTCAAAAAGACCGGGGGCGTCTATAAGGTTAAGTTTACTTGCGCCAAGCTCGAGCGAGTAAACCGAAGTTGAGACAGATGTTTTACGTTTCTTTTCTTCGGCATCAAAATCCATCACTGTGGTGCTGTCACCGATTTTACCAATACGGTCAGTAGCCTTTCCGTAATATAAAATGGCGTCAGCCAAGGTGGTTTTGCCCGCTCCGCCGTGACCTAAAAGGGCAACGTTGCGAATGGCATTTTGGGGATAATCTTTCAATTTGATGCACTCCTTTAAGTGAAAAATGTTTACAAAACATAGTATACCACACTTTTTTAGTAAATACAACCAAAATTTTTAACAACGTTTGAAAAAAATTATTTAAAATTGATAAATTATGCAATATGCAAAAATGTACGAGCCAACTTTTATTGAAAATTTTTAAAGTTGGCCTTAAAAATTACAAATTGTTAATTTTTAAACAAAAATTTGGCTTAAAAATTACAAAGGTGAAATCATTTGTAACTGAATTGTTTTTGGTAATTTTAATGGTGTGTGTGTATAATTAGAATATAAAGATTAAGGAGGCGGTATTATGCGTAAAAATGTTATCTTTTCGCTTGTTTTGGCAGTATGCGTTGTAATACTGTCCTTTGCATGTGTTAAGACCGATGCTACAGTGCAAAATACTCCCGCAACAAAAGAAAGCAAGGTATTAACCGTTGCCCAAATACCCGAAAGCGAAAATCCTGTTTTGGAAGCACGCTTTTTAAATATGTTAAACCACAACTTCGTTTATAATAATGATTTTTATGATGATGAAGCTTTGGTTCAAAATTCGGTTTTAGCGCTTTTAGATATGGCGGAAGATTCCTATATATCTGAAACCTACGTTAAGGATTATATCTTTAATATGTATGGTAAAATTTATGAAAGCTTTGAATCTGATAAAGAAGGCTACCTTTACGTTTTACCGCGCGGTTATTCACTTTACAGCCACGAAATTGTAAAGTTGACCGACAATTTGGATGGTAGCTATACCGTTGTAACAAACGTTACAATCTCTTATGAAGAGGGTGACACCGAAACTTTAGAGTGCGAAACACTCTTTATTGAGGCAGAAGATTCGGCTTTTGGCTATAATATGCTTTACAGCGATATAGCAGAAGAAATTGTGAGCGCAAGCGAATGTTAAAATTTAAAGCAGCCGTGATTATTTTCGCGACTGCTTTTGTTATATAATAAAAGGATGGCGATTTTGCCATCCTTTTGTATTATAGGGTTATTTTGTTTGCGCTTAAAGCTTCGGCAGTATCTGCCATTGCTTTGTGGCAGGTGAAAAGAATAATTTGTCCCTTTTGAGAATATTTTTTCAAAAATTCAAGCGCGGTTGCGGCGCGGGTATCGTCGTACTGTGCCAAAGCATCGTCTAATATAATAGGTAGACTTTCGTCATCCTTTGTTATTAGTTCTGATAAGGCTAAGCGTAGGCTTAAATATGCTTGGTCTATAGTACCGCTTGAAAGATATTCAAGCTCCTTTGTGCCGAAAACGTTGGCCTTTTCTACCAAAATGTCAAACGATTTTGAAATAGAAATGTTGGGATAATTGCCACCCGTGAGCGAAGCGAAAATTTCGCCTGCGTCTTTTTCTAAAACCGAACCGTAGTTTTGGCGCACCTCTGCATAGGAATCGGCCAAAACTTCCATAGCAAGCTGCAGGCAATCGCAGTATTGCTTTTGATTAGCGGTTTTTTGCTGCAATGTTTCAAGCTTGGCTTTAACAGTTTCGGGGTTTTGGGCACCTGAAGAAAGGGCTTTAACCTCGGCCACAATAGTCGCAGCGTTTGTTTTAAGATTAGTTAAGGCTTGTAAAAGATTTTCATAATCGGTCTTAACCTGTTCAAAATCAATTTGCAAATCGGTGTTAACGCTACTTAACTTTTCCTTAACCTGCTCGTATGAAATATTGCCTATATCCTTAAAAATATAGTTAATATTTTGCTTTAATTCCTTTTGAACGGCTGCGTTTTCCTTTATGCTATCAAGCAATGCGGCAATTTCTTCAAAGCTTTCGGTGGCCTTAAAGGGAGCAAACAAGTCAAATAAGGTGGTGCTTTCGGTTTTAAGCTCGGCTTCAAAGGTTTCAATGTCGCGATTGTTGGTGCTTATAAGCTCTTTTTGGTTTT
>JAFVTJ010000060.1 GCA_017503305.1 Clostridia bacterium | reverse complement strand
TTTTAACACCACTTAGTTGGTCTTCCATTACAGTAAGCTCGTGGTAGTGAGTAGCAAACAAGGCCTTAGCGCCAAGTTTACGCTTATTTGCGACATATTCTAAAACGCTGCGCGCAATAGACATACCGTCAAAAGTAGAAGTACCACGGCCGATTTCATCAAGAATCAAAAGACTGTTCTTGGTTGCATTTTTGAGAATTGAAGCAACCTCGCTCATTTCAACCATAAAGGTTGACTGACCGGAAGCTAAATCATCCGATGCACCAACGCGAGTGAAAATTGCATCAACTACGCCGATTTCGGCAATTTCGGCCGGTACAAAGCAACCCATTTGTGCCATCAAGGTTATAAGCGCGGTTTGGCGCATATAAGTGGATTTGCCCGCCATATTAGGACCTGTAATTATAGCGCAACGGTTGTCGCTCATATTAAGATACGTATCATTAGCAACAAAGGGTATCTTAATAACCTGTTCGACAACAGGGTGTCTGCCAGATTTTATAAGTATTGTGCCACCATTATTAACTAGCGGTCTACAATAATGATTTTCGGCCGAAACATAACTTAACGAAACTAAAACGTCCAAATTGGCAATAGCCGAAGCGGTTTGTTGGAAACGTTTAACTTCTGCCGCAACCTTTTTGCGAATGTTGTCAAACAGTTCATACTCAACCTGAACAATTTTATCCTTGGCGGTAAGAACTCGCTTTTCAATTTCTTTAAGTTCTTCGGTGATAAAGCGCTCAGCATTTGTTAAAGTTTGTTTTCTTATGTAATCTTCAGGTACTTTGTCAAGGAAAGAGTTTGTAACCTCAATATAGTAACCGAAGATTTTATTATAACGAACGCGTAAGTTTTTAATACCGGTGCGTTCTTTTTCTTTTGCCTCAATTTCAGCCAATACCGATGTGCCACAGTTCATATCGTGGCGAAGCTGGTCAACAAGCTCGTTAAAGCCGTCTTTAATAAGTCCACCCTCGCGAAGTGTTGTGGGAGCATCGGGTTTAATGGCATCAGAAATTAAGGTTGAAATATCCTCAAGATTGTCGATATTATCATAAATAGATCTGAGCAGCCTTGAGTTTGTATCCTTTAGAAGTGATTTAAGAATTGGGAATTTTTCAGCAGTAACCGAAAGATTCAATAAATCCTTAGCGTTAGCGCTGCCGTAAACCACTTTGGTCATAATACGCTCAATATCGCGAATACCCGAAAGGTTATCAATAATCTCGCCACGCAAAATTACGTTGCTGACAAGCTCGTCCAAGGCATTTAAACGAGAATTAATTAAATTAACGTTTAAAAGGGGCTGTAAAACCCAGTTTCGCATTAAGCGTTTACCCATTGCAGTTTTGGTTTTATCAAGCACCCATAAAAGAGAGCCTTTTTTAGATTTTGAACGCATTGTTTCACAAAGCTCTAGGTTGCGAGCAGCGGTAATATCCAGGCGCATAAACTGGTTATCGGTATAAACGTTAACCTGATTAACCGATATTTGACCATTTACGCCTGTTTCATAAAGATAGTTAAGCACCGAACCTAACGCAGATAAAATTGCCGAATCACTTGAAAAACCAAGACTTTCAACGCTAATCACATCAAAATGTTTAAGAACAATCGATTCTGTAAAATTGCTATCAAAGCAAATATCGTCACGCTGAGTTAAAACACCAGTGAAGTTTGCTTTTAAATAGTCAAAAACAATTGGTGCTTTAACGGCAAAATCGGTTTGAACTAGAATTTCACGCGGAGAAAACCTTGTGATTTCATCAATAATTTTATTTTGAAAATCGCTTTGTGAAATTGTGGTTGCGTGGCATTCGCCTGTTGAAGCATCTGTAAAGCAAAGACCAACAGTTTCGTTGCAAATATAAATTGAAGCTAAAAAATTGTTTTTGCCCTCTTCAAGCATATTGGCTTCGAGCACGGTACCGGGGGTAATTGTTCTTATAACCTCACGTTTTACAAGTCCCTTTGCAGTTGACGGGTCCTCGGTTTGTTCGCAAATGGCAACCTTATAACCTTTTTCAATAAGGCGTGCGATATAACCTTCACAACTGTGATAAGGAACACCGCACATCGGGGCGCGTTCAGGCAGACCACATTCCTTACCGGTCAAAACCAAATCCAATTCTTCGGAAGCTTTTTTGGCATCTTCAAAAAACATTTCGTAAAAATCGCCCACGCGGAAAAACAAGAAACTATCTTGATTTTCGGCTTTAATTTGCTTATATTGTTGCATCATTGGTGATAATTCTGCCATATTCAACTTCCTTTCTTAAAAATTTTAAAATTAATTAGTGGCAACCACCACAAGTGGAGCAGCTGCCTGTGCAGGCGGCTTGAAGATCGATTGTATCAGGATCTTCACCTTCGAGGCTCTTAGAAATAATTACGTTAATATCATTCATCATTTGATCTAAAAGCGCTTTTGCTGTGTTGTATTCAACCATAGGTGCGCTTGACATAATTTCGCCATAAACCTTGCGAAGTTGTTCGTTCAATTCCTTGATTTTTTCTTGATCTAGAGTCTCGGTAGAGGTTGCTTTTTCAAGCTCCATTCTAACGATGTTAAAATTACCGATAGCGGCCTGCAAATCAGTATCGTTATCGTTGGCAAGCTTTGCCTTTGCGTAGCGAATAAAGCGCTCGTCTTGTTGAATTGCTTTACCTAATTCTCTTGCTATTTTAGTTACGTCCATTTTAAAATACCTCACTTAAATTATTTTTCCATTTAGTCCATTATCGTAGGACTCTACGAAAACATCTACAAATTTTCCTAAAAGGCTTTCATCTGCCGGAAATTCAATAACCGCAGTACCTTTGGTATGACCCGACATATAACCCTCACGTTCGGAATAATCATCACACAAAACGCGGAAGGTTTTGCCTATGAATTTTTGCTTATTTTCTTCAGCAACTTTTTCCTGTGCTATAAGAAGTTCGCTGAACCATTTGCCCTTTTCAGCTCTTGTTACGTTATCTTCCATTACAGCGGCAGGCGTACCCTTTCGCTTTGAATAGATAAAAGTAAAGAGAGATGCAAATTTAACTTCTTCTACAAGGCTTACGGTTTCTTTAAAATCTTCATAAGTTTCCCCAGGAAAGCCTACGATAATATCACTTGTTAAATCAACGTCCGGTATACGCTCTTTTGCATTTTTAATAAGTTCTAAATAAGTTTCACGGTCGTAGTAGCGGTTCATTTTTTTAAGAATTCTACTGCTGCCGCTTTGGAAAGGCAAATGCAAATGACGTGTAACCTTTTCACAATCCTTGATAGTATCCAAAAGCTCGATTGTGCAGTCTTTTGGGTGAGAAGTCATAAATCGGATTACAAATTCACCTTCAACATCGTTAAGCATACGAAGTAACTTGGCAAAATTAATACCGTGTGAAGCGCCCTTGCCGTAGGAATTAACGTTTTGACCTAAAAGGGTTATATCCTTATAGCCGTCCTTAATCATTTGCTTAAATTCAGCTAAAATTTTCTCAGGCTCGCGTGAGCGTTCACGACCACGAACGTAAGGCACTATACAGTAGGTGCAAAAGTTGTTGCAACCGTACATTATAGGAAGCCAGCCTTTAAATTTGCCGTCACGCTTAACAGGAATATCTTCAACAATTGTGTTATCCTCTTGTGAAAGCTCAAAAATACGTTTTCCGCCCGAAAGCCTTTTATACAAAAATTCGGGCAAGCGGTGGCTTACGTGAGTGCCCATAACAATATCAACATAGGGATAACTCTTCTTTATTTTATCTGCGATATGTTGTTGTTGAACCATACAACCGCAAACCGCAACGATAGTATTAGGCCTGTCCTTTTTAATCTGCTTAGTCATACCAATGTTGCCGAAAACTCTATCATCGGCGTGCTCGCGAACAGCACAGGTGTTGTAAATTATAAAATCAGCATTATCGATTTCGTCAACAATAGTATAGCCCATTTCAAAAAGCATACCCTTAAGTCGCTCAGAATCGCTTACGTTTTGCTGACAACCAAAGGTTATAACACAAGCTTTAGGACAATCACCGTAAACAGTTTTGCCTAACGATAAAACACGCTTTGCATAGCCTAATTGTTCTTCTAAAATACTGTTTTTAGTTAAATCAAATTGCAAAATCAAAACCTCGTAAACATATTTAATTTATTATACTATATTTATATATATAATGCAAGAAAAAATCACAGCAGTTTTGCAACTGCTGTGAAAAAAGTTTGTCTATTTCCAAAAGCCTAGTTCTTGTCCCTTTTTATAAACTAAGTCCGCTAATATTTTGTATCCAAGTTTGTTTAAGTGACAGTCGCCATAGTTGTTTTGATATGTAAATCGGCTTGAAAGAACGCCATTATTAAGGCATTTAATATCGGTCTCATCCTTCTCTACATTGTTCTCAATCCAATAATCTTCCTTGCAATATCCACGCAAATCAACACAAATATCACCAAAGGTATTATAGAACAATTCTGCAACGTCATCTCCCGCAAAGTGTGGTATTAATGGAATAAATCTATCGCACAAAGCGGCCATATTTTTATAACGTTCGAGTGTTCTTTGTACAGCACCTTCTTGACCAAAATTATCGTTGCCGCCCGCCATTAAAACAATGCAATAAGGCTCTTTATAAAAAGCGGAATAATCAAATCTAACGGGTGTACCCGAGGGTATCACACGCTTAAAATCAGCGTTTTTACGGGCTAATATATACTTATCCTTTTCTTCTTCGCCTAAACTTTCAAAGCGTAAATCATAGGTTTCGTCACCTACAACAACCTTGTTAATCTTTAAATCACGGCCCATTTGACCATAACGAAGACGCATAGTCTCGCCTTTAACACCTGTAAAAATTTCCCAGTCGGAAACATATTCAAGCTGACCTTTTTCGAAGACAACATCATTTTTAAATGTAA
>JAFVTJ010000059.1 GCA_017503305.1 Clostridia bacterium | reverse complement strand
TTACCGGTAAGGGCAATAAAGAAAGGCTTGTCTACCTTAATTCCGCGTGTATGAATGCCGTACAAGAATATCTCCCCTTGCGACCTAGCGATGATATTCACGCCGCCGACCGTAACGCGCTGTTTATTAGCCGAAACCACCGCCGCATTAGTCCCAAAACGGTACAGCACATTGTTAAAACATACCTTGAAAATGCAGGACTTGGCGATAGAGGCTTTTCTACACACAAGCTACGCCACACCGCCGCTACACTTATGTACCAACACGGGCAGGTTGATATACGCGTGCTAAAAGATATTTTAGGCCATTCGAATTTGGGCACAACCCAAATTTACACCCACGTATCAGACCAACAAATCAAAAACGCGGTTGATATGAACCCCTTAAGCAACGTAAAGAATAAAAAATAAACATTCCCCACCCCAATTTTATTTGGAGTGGGGATTTTTACACCAAAAATCAATAACAATGTTACCAAAGGCACAGCAAGAATATTCTTTCTACTCTATTATTTAAAAAAAGTAAACAGAACGACACACAAGTCGTTACCTACAACCGAACTGCACAGGATACTTGTAGGGTCGATTCACGAATCGACCGCAAAATTCCGCTAAACTCGACGGGTCATTCGTGAATGACCCCTACGATTTATCCCCATAAGTATTCCGTAGGGAGCAACCTGTGTGTTGTTCCGTAAAAATATATCAAACCCACGGACAGTCGGGGACGCCTGTCCCTACAATGTATCTATATAGATTCATAAAACAATTCCGAATTACGCATTACGAATTACGAATTATATCGTGCGAAGCACACCTAAATTATTCAATATTCAATATTCATTTATAAAGCATAAAGCTCCTGACAAAGCAGGAGCTTTTGTGCTTTAATTTGAAATTTTATTTTATAACCTTAGTTTCGATTTCTTCAACTGCACGAGCAATAAAGTCACCCAGCGGCATTGCGCCTAAGTCGCCGTTTTCGCCACGCATACGCACAGCAACAGCACCACTTTCAACCTCGCTATCGCCGATAACGAGCATATAAGGTACCTTTTGAAGACGAGCTTCACGAATCTTGTAACCGATTTTTTCGTTACGGTCGTCAAGTTCAACACGCATACCCTTTGCTTCTAACTGCTTCTTAACGTCGTAAGCGTAGTCAAAATGTCTGTCAGCAATCGGTAAAATCTTAACCTGTGTAGGTGCTAGCCACATCGGGAATGCGCCTGCATATTTTTCAATAAGAAGCGCCAAGGTGCGTTCGTAGCAACCAATAGAGGTTCTATGAATAATATAAGGATTCTTCTTTTGGCCGTCGCGGTCAACGTATTCCATACCGAACTTTTCGGCTAACATCTGGTCGATTTGGATAGTGATAAGGGTATCTTCCTTACCGTAAACGTTCTTAATTTGAATATCCAACTTCGGACCGTAGAAAGCAGCTTCACCAACACCAACCTTGTAAGGAATTTCAAGGTGGTCAAGGATTTTAGCCATCATATCCTGTGCTTCGTTCCATTGTTCTTCGGTACCGATATACTTATCCCTTTCGTTCGGATCCCATTGTGAGAAACGGTAAGAAACGTCTTCATAAAGACCTAAGGTTTTAAGCATATAAATAGCAAGCTCTAAGCTACCCTTGAATTCTTCCTCCAACTGTTCGGGAGTACAAATTAAGTGACCTTCCGAAATTGTGAACTGACGAACACGGATAAGACCATGCATTTCGCCCGATTCTTCGTTACGGAAAAGAGTCGAGGTTTCGCCGTAGCGCAAGGGTAAATCACGGTAGCTGCGGGCACGGTTCAAGTATGCTTGATATTGGAACGGACAGGTCATCGGACGAAGGGCAAAGCATTCCTTACTTTCGTCTTCGGGGTCGCCCAAAACAAACATACCGTCGCGATAATGATCCCAGTGACCCGAAATCTTGTAAAGATCACTCTTAGCCATTAACGGAGTTTTAGTGCGAACCCAGCCTCTTCTTTCTTCTTCGTCTTCAACAAAGCGTTGTAAGATTTGAAGAATTTTAGTACCCTTAGGTAGCATAATCGGAAGACCTTGACCGATAACGTCAACGGTTGTGAAAATTTCTAATTCACGGCCCAACTTATTATGGTCGCGCTTCTTTGCTTCTTCAAGCATTGTAAGGTGTTCTTCAAGCATTGAAGCCTTGGGGAAAGCGGTACCGTAAACACGGCAAAGCATCTTACGGGATGAGTCACCACGCCAGTAAGCGCCTGTAGCGGAAGTTAATTTGAAAGCCTTTACAAGACCTGTGCTCATAAGGTGGGCACCTGCGCAAAGGTCGGTAAAATCACCCTGTGAATAGAAGCTAACGTCCTCGCCTTCGGGGATACCTTCAGCCAATTCCACCTTATAAGGCTCGCCTTCGGCTTCGAACTTAGCAATAGCTTCCTTCTTCGGTAATACAAAGCGTTCGAGCTTAATATCTTCCTTAACGATTTTCTTCATTTCGGCTTCGATTTTTGCTAAATCGTCAGGAGTAAACTTGTTTTCAATATCAAAATCGTAATAGAAGCCATCGTCCACAGCAGGACCGATAGCCAATTTAGCATCGGGGTAAAGTCTTTTAACCGCTTGTGCTAAAATGTGAGAAGCGGTGTGACGGAAAGCCCATCTGCCGTATTCATCATCAAAGGTTAAAATTTCTAAATTGCAGTCATCATTTAGTTCAGTACGCAAATCAGCATTTTCACCGTTAATTCTAACAGCGCAAGCCGCCTTAGCAAGACCCATGCTAATATCCTTTGCAACCTCATATGCAGTAATTCCGGCTTCGTATTCCTTTACAACGTCGCCCTTTAAGGTAATCTTAATCATAAAAATCCTCCTAAAAAATAAAAAAGCCTCGTCCTACAAGGGACGAAGCATAATTTCTCCGCGGTTCCACCCAAATTCCGAAATACTCGGCACTTAGAGCCTTTAACGCAGGCATACGTCCGTGTTGTTACCCACGGCGCTATACGGTGGTCTCACGCAAAGACTGTTTAGCGGATTTTCAGCTTCCTCCGCCTCTCTAAAAACAGCTAATTTAAGCTACTGTCCGTAATTTTTGCTTTAACAAAATTATTTTACACTTCTTTTATATATGTGTCAAGTGTTTTTTCCTTGAAAACCGATTTATTATATGTTAAAATATTGGCGGTGATAAAATGTTATTTCAAAAAAAATCTACTTACGATTGGCTCGTTGTAGGACTCGGCAACCCCGGTCTTCAATATGAAAACACACGCCACAACGTTGGATTTATGTCGGTTGACCTTTTTATGAAGGAACAAAACGGCAATTTTAATAAATCCAAAATGCAGGCAGTTTTCGGTGAATGCAAGGTTGGGTCTAACCGCGTGCTTGTCGTAAAACCACAAACCTATATGAACAATTCGGGTACTGCCGTTTCCCAAATTGCAAAGTTTTACAAAATACCGCTTGAGCGCATTATTGTCGTGTGCGATGATATTAACCTTGATATAGGTCAAGTGCGTATTCGCCGCAAAGGCAGTGACGGCGGTCAAAAGGGTATGCGCGATATTATCGAGCTTTTAGGCACCGATGAAATTGCTCGCATCAAAATCGGCGTTGGCAAAAAGCCCCACCCTGGGTACAACCTTGCCGACTGGGTTTTATCCAAATTCCCGAAAGAAGCCACCGAAGATTTAAACAAAGCACTCGAAAAATCGGTTGGCGCTTTGAGTGAAATTATTGTTCGCAGCATCGATTCGGCAATGAACAAATACAGTAGCTGATTATGGAATTTTTAAATCAAGTTCTAAACTCCGACAGCGATTATTTATCTCTTTTAAAGAGTGTAAAAAACGGTCGCTACCCCATAGCCTGCACAGGTCTTTCCTCGGTGCATAAATCGGCGGTGATTTCAGCGCTTTGCTCTGATTTAGGACGCAAAATCGCGGTTATAACCCCCGACGAAAGCTCCGCTTTAGAGATTACCAACGACCTTTTATCAATGAAGGTTGATGCGCTTAATTTACCGAGCCGTGATTACTGCATTGGGGACATTAAAGGCTACTCAAAAGAATATGAACACAAGCGTACTGACACCCTGTCTAAACTTTTAGGCGGGGGTTTTGGCGTGCTTACGCTGTCACTAGATTCGGCCTTGCAATACACAATGCCACCCAACGTTTTAAATAAGGCCTGCTTTACAATAAAAAGTGGCGACAGCATTACTATAAACGATTTAATTTTGCACCTTTTACAAAGCGGTTACGCCCGTCAGGAGATTTGCGACGGTGTCGGCACGTTCTCCCACCGTGGCGGTATTGTGGACATCTATCCCACCACAAGCACCACACCCTATCGTTTAGAATTTTGGGGCGACGAAATCGACACAATTTCTCCCTACGATACCGAAACACAGCGCCGTGGCGACAGTGTGGATTTTGTTGAAATTTCCCCCGCTTGCGAAGTTTTATATAACAATAATAACCTTTTAGAAAAATTAGAAGAAATAAGTAAATCTAAAAAATTGACCGATAATCAGCGCAAAAGACTTTCTCACGATATTTCGGCTCTAGAAAGTGGTGTATCAATTAATCCCGACCGCTATTTGCCACTTATCTACCCCGAAAATAACACGGTTTTTGAATATTTAAAG
Source organism: Clostridia bacterium (assembly GCA_017503305.1). Next base: position 1,502 of record JAFVTJ010000059.1, on the reverse strand, counting down.
GATTGCCTTATTATTTTAGCCGACAGTGGCAATATGAAAGAGCGTTTCCAAAATATTGAAACCCAAACTTCTGCCGATTGTGAAAACTTTTTGGAAGAAGGGTTTTTGTCCTTTGCAACAGCTAAATTATGGCTCAGTAAGGCGGAGTTTTTCAAATATTGCGAAAATGCTTTAATATTTGAAAACTTTCCCCGTTCTTCTTATGAAATTAAGATTAAGGACATTATAAACTTCAACTACAAACGCTCTACCGCTTGGGGCGGCGATATAAACGTACTTTTAGATGACATTAACTACGCTATAAAATCGGGCGGAAGCGCCGTTATTTTAGCGGGCGAAATCCGTGCCGCTAAAACCCTTACCTCCGCTTTACAGGAAAAAGGCGTTAATGCATTATATAGCCTTGAGCCTTCCGCCCAAAAAGGCCTTGTAAGTGTTACCACAGGCGGACTTTCAAGCGGTTTTGAAATACCGAGCAGTCATTTTATTCTTGTAACCCACCGCTATATTGCAGGTGAGCGAAAACCTCGCAAGCATTATGCTAAAAAGGGACAAGAAATCGGTTCTTTGGACCAGTTAAAGCAGGGCGATTACGTAGTTCACGAAATACACGGTATCGGTATTTTTGACGGCATAAACCGCATTACCAACGACCGTGTTACAAAAGACTATATAAAGATTAAATACGCAAAAAGCGACGTTTTGTACGTGCCTGTAACTCAACTGGATTTGGTTTCAAAATACATTGGTTCTGCCAACGACGGCGGTATTAAAATTAACCGCTTAGGCGGTAGCGAATGGCAAAAAACACGAAAGCGTGTTAAAGCCGCCGTTAAGGATATGGCAAAGCAGTTAACCGCTTTATATGCTAAGCGTATGGCTATAAAGGGCTATGCCTTCTCGCCCGATACCGACCTTCAGAACGACTTTGAACGCCGATTTGAATACGACGAAACCGAAGACCAACTTCGTTGCATAAACGAAATTAAAAGCGATATGGAACGCGAGGTTCCAATGGATCGCCTATTGTGCGGTGACGTAGGCTTCGGCAAGACCGAGGTAGCACTCCGCGCCGCCTTTAAGTGCATAAGCGAAGGCAAGCAATGCGCCCTTTTAGTGCCGACCACTATCCTTGCAATGCAGCACTACAACACCATTTTACGCCGTTTTGGTGAAATGCCCGTAAACGTAAGACTTTTAAACCGCTTTGTGACACCTAAGCAACAGCAAAAAACTATTGCAGACCTTAAATGCGGTAGAGTTGATATGGTGGTAGGAACTCACCGCCTTATATCGAACGACGTAAAATTCAAGGATTTGGGGCTTGTTATTATCGACGAGGAGCAACGCTTTGGTGTGGCTCAAAAGGAAAAACTAAAGGAAGAATACCCAAAGGTTGATATTCTCACCCTTTCTGCAACACCTATTCCCCGTACTCTTAATATGGCTATGTCGGGGCTTAGGGATATGTCTTCGCTTGATGAAGCCCCCGGCGACCGCCA
>JAFVTJ010000058.1 GCA_017503305.1 Clostridia bacterium | reverse complement strand
GTGAACCGATAAAGCCTGCAACGAAGAGGTTGCAAGGATAGAGATAAAGGTTCTGAGGAGTATCAACCTGCTGGATAACACCACTCTTCATAACAACGATACGAGATGCCATGGTCATAGCTTCTGTCTGGTCATGTGTTACGTAGATAAAGGTTGTACCTAAACGTTGGTGTAACTTAGAAATTTCGGTACGCATTTGTGCACGAAGCTTAGCGTCCAAGTTGGAAAGAGGTTCGTCAAGTAAGAATACCTTAGGTTCACGAACGATAGCACGACCTAAAGCAACACGTTGACGCTGACCACCGGACAAAGCCTTAGGCTTACGTTCAAGAAGGTGTTCAATATCCAAAATACGAGCAGCTTCTTCAACACGGCGACGAATTTCATCCTTCGGAGTCTTGCGGAGCTTAAGACCGAAAGCCATATTGTCGAATACTGTCATATGGGGATAAAGAGCGTAGTTCTGGAACACCATTGCGATGTCACGATCTTTCGGTGCTACGTCGTTGATAAGACGATCTCCGATGTAAACTTCACCTTTAGAGATTTCTTCAAGACCTGCAACCATACGAAGAGTTGTAGACTTACCACAACCTGAAGGACCTACGAAAACGATAAATTCCTTATCTTTGATTTCGAGGTTGAAATCGATAACCGCGGTTACGCCACCGGGATATCTTTTGTATACGTTACGTAGTGATAAACTAGCCATTTTGGACCTCCTGTTTGCCAAAAAATTTATGTCAAGGATATTATATCAAATTACCCCTAAAAATGCTATGCAAATATTCGCCAATGTTATCATTGCCATTTTGTCTAAAATGACATTATTTATAACTAATTAGCAAAAATTGAACAAATTTCTTGTTCATTTAGTAAAATACATTCGCCTTCATCCAAATTTTGGGGCAAAAAAAGTCCACCAATAGCAGTTCTCTTCAGTGCGTTAACACCTAATCCAACCACGCCAAACATACGCTTGATTTGATGATATTTCCCCTCGCTTATCATAACCTCGGCCCTGTTTTCTCCCAAAGATTTTAAAGCGGCGCTTTTGCAAACAGTGCCATCCGCCAAGACGATACCTTCGCGAAATTTTTCCACCATTTCCTCTGTTACGTTGCCGTCTAGAGTGACCTCATAGGTTTTAAAAACGTTTTTATTTGGTGCTATTGCTCTGTGCGCAAAATCACCATCGTCGGTGATTATTAAAAGACCGGTGGTGTCTTTATCAAGTCTGCCAACGGGAAAAAGCCCCTGGCGCCTATATTCCTCAGGCACCAAATCCACAACGGTTTTTCGCGACTTGTCATTCGCGGCCGAAAGCACACCTTTAGGTTTATTCATCAATATATAAACATACTTTTTATAGTCCATAGCTTGTCCCAAAAATGTAATTTCACTTTCGGTATCAACCGCTAAGGCCGGGTCGCGCACGGCTTTTCCGTCAACCGTTGCCTTGCCGCGCCTTATGGCAATGCGTGCGTCCTTACGTGAAATATTAAATTGATTTGCAATTATTTTATCAAAACGTTCCTTAGCCATTTCTTTGTTCCTTTAGTGCGGTCATTTGCCCATCAATTTTTAAAGAAGCAATGTCCCCGCCAATTAATTTTCCTTTAAAGGTTATTAAATTTACTACCGTTTGCGAATCAAGGTTATAAGTATATATTATCACGTTTTTACCGCGATAGCTTTGCAAATCGAACCCTGCTTCGCGCTGCAAGGCATTATAATTATTATAAACCTTGCTAAAGCTTTGTGGAATTGTTACCTGTTTTTTAATATAGTCATCACCCTGTAGAGTTATTCCCAAAGTGGCAATATACTGCACACGTTTTTCATTGGTAGAAAGGTCTATTTCGCCGGCTTTTACCGACAAAAACTGCCCTGCTAAGATCAATCCTAAAAGCAGGACAGCCAAAATTACCGCAATTCTTTTTTTAGTAAGCAACAAATACACAAAGCATTACCCCTTTGTATATTTTATTATACAAAAGGATTTATTATAACACAAACTGCGTGAGCAGATATGCCTTCTAATCTACCTGTAAAGCCCAAACCCTCTTCTGTGGTGGCCTTAACGTTTACACAGTCCAGTTTTACACCGCAATCATCGGCGATATTTTGTCGCATTTTGTCGATATGAGGCGCCATTTTAGGCTTTTGGGCGATAACCGTAGCATCAATATTGCCAATTTTATAGCCTTTTTCCTTTAAAAGCGCAACCGTTTTTCTAAGCAAAACGCGGCTGTCAATATCCTTAAAGGCATTATCATTATCGGGAAAATGCTTGCCAATGTCACCTAATGCTGCTGCACCCAAAAGCGCATCGCAAACCGCGTGTAAAAGCACGTCGGCATCTGAGTGACCCAAAAGGCCTAATTCAAAGGGGATATCTACCCCACCGATAATACATTTTCGGTTTTCTGAAAATTTATGCACGTCATAACCGTGACCGATTCTAATCATTTTTATTCCTCATCTTCCAAGGCATTTGCCAAAAGCAAATCTTCTTTGGTTGTTATCTTTATGTTTTTATAGTCGCCCTCGGTAATAAGCACCTTATGACCTGCCGCCTCCATAATAGAGGTATCATCGGTAAAGGTGGCAACCTCTAGGCTTTCTACCGCTTTTAAATATTCTTTCACCCTAACACCCTGCGGGGTTTGAACTGCCATAAGGCTTTCGCGGTTTAGGGTTTCCTCTGCAATACCTTCTTTAGACACACGCTTTATTGTGTCCTTAACCTTTACGCCACAGGTAACCGCCGAGTATTGCTCTAATCCGGCAATTACGCCATCAATAACAGCATCGCTAACAAATGGGCGCGCGCCATCGTGAATGAGCACCCTTTCGGCATTTTCGGGAAGTCTTGCAAAGCCTTTAAGCACCGATTCCTGTCGGCTGTTACCGCCGCAAACTATATCAGTCACCTTAGTTATTGTATACTTGTCAGCAAGCATTTGAATTTGAAACAAATCCTCATCTCTTACAACAAGTATTATATTGGAAACGTTTTTATTGTTTTCAAACCTTTGCAAAGTTTTAATAATAACAGGCACGCCGCCAACCTCGGCCATTTGCTTGTTTGTGCCTTCCATTCGTGAAGAGGCACCGGCCGCCACCACAATGACAGGTACCGTGCCTTTGTTTTCACTTAAAGTATATTCAAGTTTTAATTCACTTTTAATCATTTCAAATTCCTTTAGATTAAAAAACCGCACAGAAAGTGCGGTTTTTAACAAGTTTATTCTTCGGTTTCTTCACAAGCGCAATCGCAATCACATTCACAATCGCAACCTTCGAAATCGAATTCAAGGTCGGTACCGCAGTTGGGGCAAACCATACCTTCTTCAGCGAGCATATCTGCATCAAGATAAATTGTGTCGTTGCAAACGGGGCATTCGATTTCGTAAACCTCGTCGTCACAGCAGTCGCAATCACAATCATCGTCATCGCAGCAGCAATCATCATCGTCATCTTCATAGATGAAGTCTTCCAAAGAAGCTAAATCTTCGTCAACAGCGTCGATTTGTTCCATAAGCTCATCGCAGCCGTCTTCGATATCGCAAATTTCTTCAGTGATATCGCCAAGTAAATCAATAATAGCGGTAAGGATTTTACCTTCCTTGGTAGCTTCGTCAAGACCTAAGCCTTCAGCCAAGCCTTTAATGTAAGCAATCTTTTCGCAAATATCCATTTTAATACCTCCAATAAAATTTACGCGCGTTCCATGTATTCGCCTGTGCGGGTATCAACTCTGATCATATCGCCTTCGTCAATAAATAAGGGCACGCGAATTTCGGCACCTGTTTCTAATGTGGCAGGCTTTGTTGCGTTGGTTGCAGTATCACCCTTAAAGCCGGGGTCGGTTTGGGTAACTTGAAGTTCAACAAATGTTGGGGGTTCAACACCGAAAACCTTACCCTTGTAAGATAATACCTTGCAAACCATGTTTTCCTTTACAAACTTGAAGTTGTCGCCCAAATCACTTGCGTTGATGGGTTCAAGCTCATAAGTTTCTTGGTCCATAAAATAGTAAAGACCGTCATCATTGTAAGAATATTCCATATCCTTTCTTTCAATGAAAGCTGTGGGGAACTTTGCGGTGGGGTTATAGCTCTTTTCAATAACCGAACCTGTGATAACGTTCTTAATCTTTGTTCTTACAAAAGCAGCGCCTTTACCGGGCTTAACGTGTTGGAATTCAACAACTTGTACTACGTTACCGTCTTCCTCAAAAGTAACGCCGTTTCTAAAATCACCAGCACTAATCATAAAAATCCTCCAAAATGCATTTTATTCTAAGGTATATTATAAAGCTTTTATTATATTTTGTCAAGGTTAAGTATTAGCGACTTGATTAAATAAATAAATCGTGATATACTAGTAAAATAAAAGCAAAGGAGTTTTAAAATGATCACTAAAGATATAACATATATTGGCGTTAACGACCATAAAATCGACCTTTTTGAAGGTCAGTATATTGTTCCCAACGGAATGGCTTATAATTCATACCTTATAAAAGATGAAAAAATTGCCGTTATGGATTCGGTTGATATAAACTTTAAGGACGAGTGGATTTCTAATATTAAAGCAGCGCTCGGCGATACCGCTCCCGACTACCTTATTATTCAACATATGGAGCCCGACCATTCATCCTCTATTGCCGAATTTATTAAGGTCTTCCCCACAACCACAATCGTTTCTACCGACAAGGCTTTTGCAATGATGCAAAGATTCTTCGGCACCGATTACGCCGATCATCGCATTATTGTTAAGGAAGGCGACACACTCACACTCGGTAAGCACACATTGAGTTTCGTTACCGCACCTATGGTTCACTGGCCCGAGGTTATGATGACCTACGATTCTTGTGATAAGGTGCTTTTCTCGGCTGATGCTTTTGGTAAGTTTGGCGCGCTCGACTGTGAAGAGGACTGGGCTTGCGAAGCAAGACGCTACTACTTCGGTATTGTTGGTAAATTCGGTGTTCAGGTTCAGGCTGTGCTTAAGAAAGCGGCTAACCTTGATATAGAAATTATTTGCCCCTTGCACGGCCCTGTTTTGAGCGAAAACTTAGGCTACTACCTCGATTTATACAACACCTGGTCTTCCTACGGTGTTGAAAGCGAGGGTGTTGTAATTTGCTACACCTCCGTGTACGGCAACACCAAAAAAGCAGTAGAAATTTTAGCCGAAGAATTAAAGACACAAGGCTGCAAAAAGATAGCCGTTAACGACCTTGCACGCTGTGATATGGCTGAAGCGGTTGAGGATGCTTTCCGCTACGGTAAGCTAGTGCTTGCTACCACCACCTACAACGGCGGTATTTTCCCCTTTATGCACGAATTTATCCACACATTAACCGAACACGGCTTTAAAAACCGCAAGATTGGTATTATTGAAAACGGCAGCTGGGCGCCTGTTGCGGCTAAGACAATTGTAAAAATGTTCGAAGGCAGTAAGGATATCACCTTTACCGATACAACCGTTACTATTGCTTCCTCTGTAAAAGACGATACTGTAGAACAAATTAAAAAATTAGCCACAGAAATTTTATAATTTAGTTGCATATTTGTTTTGAGATATGTTATACTAAAATAAACCTATTATAAAGGAGTTTTTATTATGGCTAATAAATATGCAGGTACCAAAACCGAACAAAATCTTGGCGCCGCTTTCGCTGGCGAATCCCAAGCAAGAAACAAATACACCTACTTTGCTTCTAAAGCTAAAAAGCAAGGCTTTGAGCAAATTGCGGCTCTTTTCTTAAAGACTGCCGACAATGAAAAAGAACACGCTAAAATGTGGTTTAAGGAACTTCACGGCGGCATTGGCGACACTAAGGATAACCTTTTAATCGCTGCCGAAGGCGAAAACTACGAATGGACCGATATGTATGACGGCTTCGCAAAGGATGCCGAAGAAGAAGGCTTCCACGAGCTTGCTAAGAAATTCCGTTTAGTAGCCGCTATTGAAAGACACCACGAAGAACGCTACCGCGCACTTCTTAAGAACGTTGAAATGCAACAAGTTTTTGAAAGAAGTGAAGTTAAGGTTTGGGAATGCCGTAACTGCGGCCACATTATAATCGGCGAAAAGGCGCCCGAAATTTGCCCCACCTGCGACCACCCCAAAGCATATTTTGAAATTCACGCAGAAAACTATTAATTTATATAAAGGAGAAATTTAAAATGAAATACGTATGCGATATTTGCGGTTATGTTTATGACGAAGAATTGGGCGACCCCGATAACGGCATCGAAGCCGGCACAAAATGGGAAGACCTACCCGAAGATTTCGTTTGCCCACTTTGCGGTGTTGGTAAAGACAATTTTTCACAAGAATAACCTATAAATCTATTAAAAGGCACCCGTTTGGGTGCTTTTTTTATGGCGTTTTCTTCCTTGACAACCAATGGTTAACAAAAACTCCAACATAGCGGTTGACAAGCGGTATTTAGTGTACTATACTGTTTTTATAACTTATGAATTAAACGAAAGGAGGCGAATAATATGATGAAAACTTATACTCATAATTCTATTTATCGGATGTCATATATATCGCCTTCGGTACGCTAACGACAGGAATATTTTGCGCACATCCGAACTAGTCGGGTGTGTTCTTTATTTGCCCAATTTACCTTTGGGCAAATTTAGCTTTGCACCCGTAAGGGTGCTTTTTGTTTATATATAAAACTATCAATTATTTTAATAAAATTCAACACAAGAAAGGATGGTAACCCGCCATGGACTTGCCCATTTATCAAATTACAATTGCAGACAGAATTAAAAATTACCGCAAAGAGCATAATCTATCCCTTCACGGCTTTGGTAGGTTACTAGGAGTTTCGGCGCAGGCGGTATACAAATGGGAAAACGGAATTTGTTATCCCGATATTATATTTTTGCCCCAGCTTGCACAAATTTTAAATTGCCAGACCGATGATTTTTTTGAATAACAAGTACATCAATTTCCTATTAAAGCCTCCCTCTTTGAGGGTGCGGGTGTCCAGTGGACACCTCTGCAAAGCAGAAGCACCGACCGAGGCGGCAGCCGAGACAGGGGGACCGACGCAAAGCGTTGGTGGAAGGAGTTACTCCCTCAGTCTTTTGCTTCGCAAAATCCAGCTCCCTCTAAGAGGGAGCCTTTAAGATGAAAAATATTATAAAAAGGAGACTTACTTATGAGTTTAGTACCTTACGTTTTAGAACAAACCAGCCGTGGAGAACGTTCTTACGATATTT
>JAFVTJ010000057.1 GCA_017503305.1 Clostridia bacterium | reverse complement strand
CTAGGGTTCGAATCCCTAACTCTCCGCCAAAAATTCAAGTCTTCGGACTTGGATTTTTCATTTATGTCCGCAGGACATAACTTCGTTTATCTGCTTTAGCAGATAACTTCATTTGAGCGTAGCTCAACTTCATTCCGCTCTTGCGGACATAAACGAACGAAGTTGCCTTAGGGCAAACGAAGTGCTTACGCAATGAAGTGTGCCTTTGGCACAAGGAAGTTGCCCTACGGGCAAACGGATTGACTTTTAAGGTTTGCTGTTATAAAATAAATTCGGGTGATAATATGAAGATATATCAATGGTTAAAAATCAAAAAAGCGTATAATCAACAAATTAAAAAATTGCCGGATGAAGAAGTTGAAAAACTTATTGAAAGGACATTTGATTTGTATCCGCAATTAATCGATATAGCTGATGGAGAATTGCGAAGCAAAAAAGGTTTTTACTCCAAAAATTTATCAGATGCATGGCATAATGCAGATGAGTTAAATATGCCCCATTCAGAAGAAATTGATTTTATGATTTGGGCTGTATATGGTGAATTACATACAAAAAGTATAGAAAATTTTAAAAAAGGCATTAAAACGGTTGGTTTATCGGAATTAAGTCATACTTAAATAAGCAGAAGATATATTAAGTCTTGTTTGGAAGCTGACTTGTGATAATAAAAATCAATTGTTGCAATTTTAAGCTGTAAACACAAAACAGAAAAGCACATCCGCAAGGATGTGCTTTTTTTATGTTTACAGCTAAAATCATTCTTTTATAGACTTTTGGTGCTTATCGTGTAAGCGCGCTAACTTTTCAACCACGGCAATTTTTTCAATAATTGTTTTTACAATTCCGTCAAGCTCACTATTTTTGGAATAGTTTGCCTCGGTTATAAAGTCTACGCGGTTTTCGGCTAAAAGCTGGGCGGCTATTTCCTTTTTGCGCTTGTGGAAAACCGCAATTGACTGGCCGTTATTTGCCTTAACAAGCCGCATACAAGGTACGTCGGTTAAGCCGTCGCCGATGTAAATCATATTTTTAAAAGGCACGCGTCTTTCATCTTCGGGCACGAATGCGTTAAGCTTTTCGTCCTCCCAAACATCAAGCACGCCCTTGTTAATTCTAAAAAGAAACTGGGTTTTGTTGGTGTAGTTAACCGTAAGCTTGGGCCACACCGCCTTACCGTTTTGGTCGTACAAAAATTCGCATGCGTAAACCTTTTTAAAATGCTTATTTATGGTAGAGCCTTCTATAATCTCCTTTATACCGGAAGATATTACGTAGTGCTCAATTTCAACTTCATTTTCGCGGCCGTATTCGTTGATGCGTTCAAACCATTCTTCTACACCCGGGTAATACTGTATATCCCCGCCAAGCGACACAAGGCTATCCTTTGTAATAGAAATATCTTTTTCTTGCGCCTTTTTTAACATGTGGTACAAATAAGCAAGAATGGGATCCATAACCTTTTCTTTGCTAAGGGTACCAACCTCGCCCCAAAATTCTTGTGAGGTCATATTAAGGCTTGGTATAAAGCCGTATTCCTGCATATCCCTCGTGCAGAGAGTTTTATCAAAATCATACATTATAGCAATAATCGGTTTTTGAGGTTTAGACATAGTTACCCCTCCTTATTATAAATATTATATCACAAAACGCGCGTTTTCTCAACTCTTGTGTATTTTTACTCAATATATTCGGTGACTTCCCCCGTTAAAAGATGGCTTTTAATGGTTATTATTTTATCATCGCGCCCGAAAACCCACACGTTAACCGCAGGTTGCGCGTACCAAACGTCAGTATCGCGCTTGCCGTAATTATTAAGGTAATAATAATATAACTTTCTTTTATATTTTTCTTTATCAAGAATATCCATTTTAACCCTTACCTAAACAAATTTTTCGCAAACAAAAACGCTAAAAATCCAAAACCTAAAAGTCTGTCAATAGCCACCCAGCTTGTGCCATCGGCTATGAAAGATATCAGCGCAATAACAACGATAATAATAACAACCCATCCGCAGCCAAAATCCCATTTGCCGCCTCCGCCCGAGCTACCGCCCGAACCGCCGCTTGTGCTTTTAAATGCATGATAATCATCCATAATTTTCACCTACTTAAATCTTTTGGCAATAGCAAAAATTATTCCAATAGGAAAAAATATCACCGCCAAAATAGCCCCTAAAATTCCCTTTTGTTGCCCATCACTAAAGCCGGCACCCAACAATAAAACCACCAATAAAAGAAATATAAACACTTTTTTCACCTTTTCTTTAAAGTTACCCTTTGCCTTTGTTATCTTAATATTAACACTTTTAAAGTACGATACGCGGGACATTAAACAAAAAAATAACCCCGATTTGATAATTCAAATCGGGGTTTTAAATTTAAAAAATTACATTCTTGAGAACATTTCCTGCAACTGTTCAAGCTTAAATTCTTTTCCCTGGCAAATGGGCGAAACACCTGATTTGCCAACGCTTTCGATAACGGCGTAAACCGCGCCGGCTTCCTTACCGGAAGAAGCCTTAACCATAAGGTTTGTAAGACCAACGGTTGGGTTTGAAGCAACGCCTACGCCACCGTTACCAAGGGTTGTAACGTCGGGCATACTCATAGAAATTATGCCATCACAGTGAGAGCATTTAAAGAGATACAAATTACCCTTCCAAGACATTTGATTATGCTGTGCGATTGTCCATTCGGGCTTTTCCGAGCAGCAGATTGGGCACTTGGGGAAGGTGCGGTTTACAAAGGTTTGCGGAACCGAGCCTACAAAACCGTCGGCACGATGGAACTTGTAATCCTTTGTAGGATTATAGGAAACACCTGCATCAAGCGGAGCGTATTTTTCTAAATCGATATCAACAAAACCGGCAGCTTTTGGAGCTTCTGGTTCTGCTGCTTTAGGTTCTTCGGTTTTAGGTTCTTCTACGGGATGAGCTTCGGGCTCGGGTTTAACTTCTGCTACGGGAACGGTTTCCACCTTTTCTTCTGCTTTAGGTGCGGCAACAACGGGTGTGCTTACTACTGTAGGAGCCGCCTTTGATTGTGCTGCCTTTAATAAAGAAATTTGCCTGTTAGCCTTAATCGTGCCGATTATACCCTTAATAAGAAAAGGTATACCCACACCAAAAAAGGGTGCCGCCATAAAAATAAATACCACACCAACGGCGAATGAGTTTATACCTGTTACAAATAGTAACCCTATGTAAGAAACAAAGGCTGCAACCGCGGTAAATACAATACCAAGCGTTCTTTTACGCCTTGCAGAATAATATACTTCCATTAACTGCCCAAAATTTAAATTTTCCATAATAATTCTCCTAAAAATCTTTATACCAAAAGTTTATAATATTATCGCTGAAATGTCAATAAATGAGGTACTAAAAAACCTCAACAAGAAAGCTAACCGGACGAAAGCCATCATTACAGGAAAGCATAGCCGATTTTTTATTTTTCATCCATCCGTCGTAAAAATCTTCTGCGCCATAGGTTAAAGCCATTACAAACGGCTGCAAGCTTTGCCAAGCGCTATCACAAAAACCGATAGGCTTTTGGGCGCCCACGCTTATAAAGGTTTGGCCTACCGACAAACTGCAAGGATGCTCTTGCGGTTTTTCATATTTTTCTATTAAATCGTCATATTGTGCCTTTCGCATAACGGTTATTCTAACTTTTTCCATATTTTTTCATCCTTTATTTTAATTAAAAAACGGCTTACAAATTGTTTCAACGTAAGGTGTTGGGTTGGCGTTTGTGGTACTGCTATATTCCCCGCCACCCGTTTCGTTGCCAAACATTTCTCCCCAACCGCCGTAGTAGTTAAGGTATTCTCTAAAATCGTTATAATGATTATGGGTATAAAAAACGTATACTTCGTTATTATCTATCTCCCCATTGTTGTTGAGATCATAACGCGCATAAACAATTCTTGCGGCGCCGCGGTTAATTTTTTCGCCTTCGACATAAGGATGTGGCGCATAACCGGGTGTGGTGGTACCTGTGGTGCCAATATCGGTTTCGTAATAGTAAAGCTCTCCCCCACAGCCCGAAATATTTGGTAGCTCAGGCTCGTAAGGATAGCGGTTGGTATTGCCGATAAAACGCGAGTGGTTAACACGCAAATATTCTCCCCACGGGCTATTATTCACACGGCGCGCTTTTTTAGAAATATAGTTAGCCGGTAAAGATTCACCACCAAAAGCATACATATATGCCGCAACCTCTTCAAGTGTGATATATCCGCCCGATTTATGTATTCGCATAGCCTCTTTACCTTTAGCATCCACCACGACGTAGGTGTTACCGTTATCTAAATAGCGCCCTGCCGTATTTTTAACATATCTGCCATTTTCCATAGGTCTATTCTCTGCCTCGGTAGCGTATTGCCCCGGCACCTCTAAACTGCCCGAAAGAAAGCCGTGCTTTGAACGGTGCATTGCGTTTTGATTGCAACAAGCAGGGGTGTAGTTAGCGTAAAATTCTTCTTTTGTTAGGTTTATATACGGGTCCTCAGCCGAGCAGGTATGATTTTTGGGCGCACAGGCCGCAAGCTGTAAAATAATCAGCAAAGCTACCGCCAAGGCAGTAAAACGCTTTAAAATTTTCATAAAAAATCCTCTTTTTAAACTAACTTTTTAAAAAACAACTTAATTATATCACGGCGCAAAAATTTATGCAATCAAAACCACGTCTTTAATTATATAACTTGAAAATCAGAAGAAAAAATGGTATATTTTTATATAGTAATAAACCTTTTCACTTTTTTGAAAAATTAAGGAGTAAATTTATGTTTTGTCCTAAATGCGGAGAAAAATTTTCGGACAGTTTGCGCTATTGCCCAAACTGTAGCACAAAGGTTGGCGAAGAACTTTCCGAAAACGAGGCTTTTGGCCAATCGGCCGAAGAAATTAAAAAAAGAAAATGGAACTCTTTTTATTTTTGGCCGATAATTTCTATAGTTGTAGCTACTGTTATGGGTTTAGTTGCCTTTATAGGCGGTCGCTTGCTTTCGGGCGCTTGCTCGGTTG
>JAFVTJ010000056.1 GCA_017503305.1 Clostridia bacterium | reverse complement strand
CAGCTGATGGCGTTCCGCATGCTGCCACTATTTTGCTGTATGGTACTCCTGCAATTTGTCCACCATTCTCTTGTTGAACCTTTGCTATTTTACTCGCTAACGCTTGTCCTGGCGCTTTAACCATTGCGCTCGATATAATCCACCATAAAATACCGCCCACCGCGGGCAATACCCATATGTACCAAAAATCCTCCATTTGAATGCCTCTCTTTCACTTTTTAAATTTTCGTTACGTAACATATTGTTACATTTTTATTGTAACATTGCGTTACAATATTGTCAAGAGGTGATTTAATGATTGGGCTAAAAAAATGTCGGACAATGCGAAATTTGAATCAACAAAAGGTGGCTATGGACTTAAATATTTCAAGGGAATCGTTGTCTTATTATGAAAACGGAAAAAGGGAGCCTTCCCTTGCGTTGTTAGTTGAAATGTCAAAATATTTCAATGTATCAATCAATTATCTCATCACGGGTGAAGAATTTCAAAAAAGATGAACTTGTTTTGCAAAAGTAAAGAACAGGTTCATCTTTTAATTTTGTGCAGTATAAATTCCCACAAATCACAAATAATAGTATCACGATTTGAATTTAAAGGAGATTTATATATGAAAGCAACTGGAATAGTTCGTAGAATAGACGACCTCGGTCGTGTGGTTATACCGAAAGAAATCAGAAGAACAATGCGCATTCGCGAGGGAGACCCGTTGGAAATTTATACCAACGTGGGTGGGGAAGTGATTTTTAAAAAATATTCTCCGATAGGCGAGCTGTCATCCTTTGCGGCGCAGTGTGCGCAGGCGTTGGTTTCGGCTACTAAGCTTAGTGTTGTGGTGTGCGACCGCGACCATTGTATTGCGGCGGCCGGCATTTCTAAAAAAGAGGCGCTTGAAAGGCGAATTACGCCCGATTTGGAGCAAATTATTGAAGACCGCAAGACAGTAATTTATGATAGCGGCGAAGCCCACCGCGCGCTTGAGGGAATAGAAAAACAAATTTGCGTTGCGGCACCGATTATAATATCGGGCGACGTTAGCGGTGCGGTGGTTATGCTTGAAAGCGAGGTTTGCTCGCTTGCAAACGATACCGACCAAAAGCTTGCTACTGTTGCGGCATCCTTTTTAGGACAGCAAATGGAAGGCTAAAGGAACATCCTCGAAGATTTTCTTCGAGGATGTTTTTACTTGATTTTCACTTTTTAAAAAGAAAAGACGAAAATATTGACAAAATTTGTCGCAGTTGGTAAAATTATTGTATAAAAAAGCTCCGACAAAGAGCCTTGCCAGAGTTTTTGGAGCTGAAGATGGGACTCGAACCCACGACCTGCTGATTACGAATCAGCTGCTCTACCAACTGAGCCACTCCAGCAAATTTAACAAAGTTATTATAGCAATATTTGACTACTCAGTCAAGGGAAAATTGCGCGAGGTGTAGTATGGATTCCAAGATAAATGAACGCATAAAAAAATACCGCAACGAGAAGAAAATTTCACAAAAAGAGTTGGGCGCCGCTATTGGTATGAAAATGAACGCCTACTCACGAATGGAGCGCGAGGGCAACATTACTGTTGATGATGCCATAGCTATTGCCCGTGTGCTAGATATAGACCCCGATTTGCTTATTTACGGCGAAAAAACAATTGAGTTTTCTACAATAGAGCCAACCGTTTTGGTGGCCGAAGACCCCTATAAAAACACGAGCTTTTTAAACGACACGCCGCCTTTGTTTGTGAATTACGTTAGTGACGGATTTGAAATTACTAATGAGGAAAAGAACATAATAAAGATTTTCCGCAATTTAAACGACGAGCAAAAGCAAGCGGTTAGAGATTTGCTTAACAAAAGATAAGAAAAAGCCCACTCGGTTGAGTGGGCTTTTAATTTTCAGCTGTTTTGGCGGCAACCGCACGCGTGAACACAAGCAAAAGAATTATTGCAAGCAACAAGCCTATTGCAAATATAATTAGCGGAATAAGTGCTGCGCCTATAAAGGCAGTGAGAAGAAATCCCACAATAACACCTACCACAAGGCTTAAAACAATGGCTAAAGCAGTAACAATTCTGTTAGTGCAGCTCATAGCGCGGCAGTTGTCACAGGTAGTGTTTGCACATCTTGAATCTAACATATTTTTACACCCTTTTAAAATTAACCGCGGTTAATAATATTATATTCGGGTGCCGCAATTATGTTAATTATTTCATAAATTCGTACATTGCGCGGTAGCACATATAAACGTCAAGCTTAGAGGTGGTCTCATATGGAGCGTGCATTGAAAGCACGGGCACACCTAAGTCTACAACGTCTACGCCTAAGTTTGCAATAAACATTGCAACGGTACCGCCGCCGCCGATATCTACCTTACCAAGCTCGCCTGTTTGCCAAATGATGTTTGCATTATCAAGCATATTGCGAACTTCTGCTACGTATTCTGCCGAAGCGTCAGAGGTGCCGGATTTACCGCGTGCGCCGGTGTACTTGGTAACAACAACGCCGTAGTTAAGCATACTTGCGTTGCGTTTTTCCATAACGTCCTGGAAGGTGGGGTCTAAACCTGCGTTAACGTCGGCCGAGAGGCACTTAGACTTGCGAAGTGCTACTGTGGCGTCAACACCCTGCATGGTAGCAATATCGCCGATAACGTGGCTTAAGAAGCGTGATTCAAGACCGGTGTTGCCGCAAGAGCCGATTTCTTCCTTGTCGGCAAGAATGGCGAGAGCGGTTTTCTGGGGAGCTTCAACCTCTAAAATAGCGGTTAAAGCGGGGTAAGCACAAACGCGGTCGTCCTGACCGTAAGCGCCGATGAGTGAACGGTCAAAGCCCAAATCACTTGCTTTAAATGCGGGCACGATTTCAAGCTCGGCTGATAAGAAATCTTCTTCGGTAATGCCGTATTTTTCGTTTAAAAGCTTTAAAATGTTAAGCTTTACAAGCTCGCTGCCTTCGTCGTCCTTGAAGGGATGGCTGCCAACTAAAACGTTAAGCTCTTCGCCCTTAATGCCGCCTGCCAAGGTGCGCTTGTCCTGTTCGGCTGAAAGGTGGGGGAGAAGGTCGTTAATAACAAACTTGGGTTCGTCGTCCTTTTCACCGATAGAAACCTTAATGGTAGAGCCGTCCTTTAAAGCGAATACGCCGTGAAGCGCTAAGGGGATAGCAACCCATTGATATTTTCTGATACCGCCGTAGTAGTGGGTTTTAAAGAGCGCAAAATCCACTTCTTCGTATAAGGGGTTGGGTTTTAAGTCGAGGCGGGGGGAGTCAACGTGTGCGGCAGTAATGTTGATGCCCTTGTCGGCAGTTTCTTTACCGATTACAGCAAAGGCAATAGTCTTGCCGCGGTTGTTAAAGTAAACCTTATCGCCTGCGTTATATTTTTTGCCAATTTCAAAAGGGACAAAGCCCTTTGCTTCGGCCAATTTTACGGCTTCTTCTACGGCTTCGCGCTCAGTTTTAGCGGCGTCTAAATAGGCCTTGTAGCCTTCGCAGTAGCTATCAGCCTTTTGAAGAGTTTCTTCGCTTGCCTTAAGTCTGCCGTTTTTACGGTTGTAAAATAAGTTTTCTTTTAAGGTTTTAATGTCGCTCATAAGTTTTCTCCTAACTGTAAAATTTCGGTTAAGGTTGTTTCAAATTGCTTTAAGAATTCAACCTCGCCGTTGTTGTTGTAAATTATATAATCGGCGTTTTTAATATAAAAAGCGTCGTCTTTACCTGCGTTCATTCGAAGAAGGGCTTCTTCTTCGGTTAAGTTATCCCTTTTTATAATGCGTTGCAAACGAATGTCTTTATCGGCCAAAATGGCAACTGTTTTAAAGCAAACCTTGTTAAGACCGCTTTCAAAAAGGGTAGGGGCATCTAATAAAGTATTGCCTTTTTCGGTTTCTTTTAAAACGAGTTCTTTTATAAAAGGGAAAATTGTATCGTTTAAAAGCCGGGTTTTTTCGGGCGAAGAAAAAGCAATCTTTGCCAAGGCTTTGCGGTTTAGTGTACCGTCGGAATTTAAAATTTCCTCGCCAAAGGCTTTGCATAAAGCGTTAAGGCCATCGGTTCCTTTTTCCACAGCCTCGCGGGCAACCTTGTCACAATCAACGGTTGCTAGGTTGTGGTTATGGCACACCTTTAAAAGTGAGCTTTTGCCTGCGCCCGTAGGCCCTGTAAGACCAATTATAATTTTCATAAAGTTATCACCTTAAATGCGGCGGCACGGATAAGACGGTTATAAACCGCAAGACCAATGCCATCCTTTTTTGGCGCGTGAATGTATGCGGTGTTAAAGCCCTTTTCGTCAATTTCGCGTAAAACTGCGAAAATATTTTTAGCAAGGCTTTCGCCGTCATTTTCGCTGCCGTAAACGATTTTTTCTATTTTAATATCCGCAGCCTCTTCCGAAAAGCAAATGGCAACCGCGCCGTTTTGGCGGTTTACAAAATCGGCAAAGGTATCGCCTTCTACCAAAAAGGTTTCGGTTTTGGGGGCGTAGTGCTTATATTTCATACCCGGGGAAGCGGCTTCTTCGTTTGCCTTTAATTCTGACAAAACGGCAGGATTCACTTCTATATCGGGTAAGATTTCTTGTAATTGCTCCAAGGTTACACCGCCCGGTCGCAAAAGCACGGGGTGTTCGCCCGCCAAGGTTATAACGGTGGATTCAACCCCAACGTCACAAGCTTCGCCCATTACAACGGCATCAATTTTGCCGTTCATATCGTTTAGCACGTGTTGTGCTGTGGTGGGGCTGGGACTACCCGAAATATTGGCCGAAGGTGCCGCTAACGGCAAACCGCTTTGTTCGATAATATCGCGCGCGGTTTGGTTTAAGGGCATTCTTACCGCCACGGTACTAAGCCCTGCCGATACGGCGTTTGACACCTTTTCGGTTTTAGGGAGCACCATTGTAAGTGGGCCCGGCCAAAATTTTTCGGCGCATTTTAAAGCGGTTTTTGGAACAGTGCTTGCCAGTTCATAAAGCGTATCAATGCTTGCAATATGCACTATAAGTGGGTTGTCCTGCGGTCTGCCCTTGGCTTCGAAAATTTTTGCAATCGCCGTTTCGTCATAAGCATTTGCAGCAAGCCCGTAAACCGTTTCGGTTGGAATTGCCACAACACCGCCGTTTTGTAAAATTTCACAAGCGGTAGCAAGCCCTTTATTATCGGGATTTAACTGTAAAGTATTCATTTAGGCGTTTTCCTCGGCCTTTAAGGCTTCAGTGCGGTAGTGGGTGATAAGCGCATCAACTACCTCGTTAATATCGCCGTTCAAAATTTGCTCCAATTTATAAAGGGTAAGACCGATTCTATGGTCGGTTACACGGCCTTGAGGATGGTTGTAGGTGCGGATACGCTCACTGCGGTCACCTGTGCCTACCTGACTCTTACGGTCGGATGCGATAGCCTCGTCGTGCTTTCTT
>JAFVTJ010000055.1 GCA_017503305.1 Clostridia bacterium | reverse complement strand
TTTTACCTACGCCTGACGGGCCGTAAATAACAAGCGGATTATATGCAGGCTGAGGAATCCCACTTTCAGCAACCGCTAAGCATGCCGCGTGGGCAAAACGGTTTGTAGAGCCCACAATAAAATTATCAAAGGTGAAAAACTTTTCAAAGGTAAGCCCCTCTGAATATTTTTCAGCGTTTAAAATTTCTTCTTCCTCGTCACGCATAATAATTTTAAAATCTAAAGAAACGCCTAAAACGGTTTTTATGCATTCCTTAAAAAGCTCGGTATAAGTCTGTTCTACCACACCGCGTTTATAATCGTCATTTATTGAAACGGTAAATTCACTGTCGTTAAAAAAGACAGGCTTTAAATCTTTTAAAAAGCAATTAAATGCAACTTCAGATATTGTTTTTTTACATTCATCACATATCGCAGACCAAATTTCATCCAAAGGATTTTGCGACATATTTTTTCCTCCTTAAATGTTAAATTTTCCTATAGTATAATATATCTATATTAGTATATCATATTATAAAGAATTTTGCAACTTTTTTAATTGATTTGGGGGATAATTTTGAGCATTCGCACAGACCTTGCAATTGAGCTTGAAAAAGCCGACTCAAAAACACAAGAAAACAGCCTTAAAATAGGCAAAATAGAGGTAGAATTTACAACGCTTTGTGAAAATAATCCCTACAAGAAACCAAGCGGAAGCTATGCCTCGGTGCATATAGGTAATGTGGAATATCTTACAGAGCTTGAAGAAACCCAAAAAGCGCTTTTAATTTGCCTTGAAAGGCTTATGCCTAAAGAAAGAGAACGTGTTTTGGTGGTAGGTCTTGGCAACCGAGAAATTATAAGCGACTGTATAGGTCCCTTTACCGCGCGCGGTGTGTTGGCTACCCGTCATATTGCGGGTGATTTTGCCGAAAAAATCGGTCTTAAGGGACTTAAAAGTGTGTCCGTAATAGCACCGAGCGTGCTTGGTAAAACCGGTATTGAAGCCGCCGAAATCGTGCTCTCGGTTGCGGGTAAAATCAAACCCGATGCAGTTATTGTTGTAGATGCGCTGTGCGCAAGTAAGCCCGAAAATTTATTTTCGGTAATTCAGCTGTGCGATAGCGGAATATCCCCTGGATCTGGGGTTAAAAATGCCCGTAAAGAGCTAAGTCGGGCTACGTTGGGGGTGCCTACAGTTGCGATAGGTGTTCCAACTGTGGTTGATGCCCGAAGCTTGTTAGGCAAAACTGCCGAAAGTACGCAAAACCCGTTAAATGACCTGCTTTTAACCCCAAAAGACACTGACCTCCTTTCTCATCGAATAAGTGAAATTATAAGTACGGCACTTAATATTTTTCTACAGCCCGATACCGACCGCGAATTGCTTTTAAGTTTGGTCTAAGATTAAGAATTTCGGCATAAAATACCTGTGGGGGTGTTAAAGTGCGAAATTCTTATTCTTTGGTAAGGCTGTTGGTGTGCTATACGCTTTGTGTTTTTTTCTTGGGTTATGCCTTTTTCGGTACACTTACTATTAAACACAAAACTAAACCGACATTCACCGACATCTTTTCAAATTCGGCTCAAAATGAGCAAAAAAATGAAGAAAAAGAAGAAATTTCTTCTCAAAATTCTACAGTTTCGTCCCAAAACACCTCTTCAAAGGAAAAAACCGAGTCAAAAAAGGAAGAGAGTAAACAGGTTTCGGCAGAGGCAATAAAAGGCAAGGTTATAACAAGGTATATTTCGCCCTACAAAGCCTCCGCTTCGTATGATGGGGTTTATTTAAAAAATTCTACAGGGGTAAAGGTTGATATAAAAAGCCTTTTAAATAAAAATTTAAGTTTTAAAATAAAGCAAAATAACGAGCCTCAGGTACTTATAATGCACACCCACACCACCGAAAGCTTTATGATGGAGGATAAGGATTACTACACCGAGGAATACAAATCAAGAACAACCGATAACAATAAAAATATGGCAAAGGTGGGCAGTATAATTGCCCAAAAGCTTAATGAAAACGGAATAAAAACCATACACGATAAAACCAAGCACGATTACCCCGAATACACGGGTAGCTACGGCAGGGCGGCAAAAACAATTACAAGCTATTTAAAAAAATATCCAAGCATAAAAATAGTGCTCGATTTGCACCGCGATGCTGTTACAGCCGATGACGGCAAGGCAAAGCTTGTAACCACAATAAACGGCAAAAAAGCGGCACAGGTAATGCTTGTTATGGGCTCGCAAACAGGCTCAATTACAGGTCACCCTAATTGGAAAGAAAACCTTTCTCTTGCGTTTAAGCTGCAAAACACTATAGAGAAAAAATACCCAACCCTCGCGCGCCCTGTAATGCTTGCTTCAAAAAAATATAATCAGTCGCTTTCAAAGGGCTCTTTGCTTATAGAATTCGGCACAGATGTCAATACTTTAGATGAGGCTTGCTATTCGGCAGAGCTTGTCGGCAATTCACTTGTAAGCCTTTTAAAAACGCTTAAATAGGAGAAAAAATGAAGGAATTTTTTAGAAAAATGATAATTTCTGCAGTGGTCAGCAGTTGTGTTTTGTTCGGCTTTCTTGCGGTTTGCAAGGCGTATAGCGGAATAAGAAAAATCGGCTTCGGTGAATACCGAAGCGCGATAGAAATAAAAGACGGAGAAATAAAAATTTTTGACCACACGATTTAATGCGTAATGCGTAATTATCCCCGATGAGAAAATTCTCATCGGGTTTTTATCTTTGTATATTGACCTTTGGGGTCAAGGGCGTAGCCCTTGTCGTTTAAGGGGGATACGGTAACGGAAATACAATTAAAGTAATCATAAAAACCTGCCGACAAATTGAAAACGTAGTTTTCACTCTTTGGCGGCGATTTTTTGTGTCTTAAAGCCGTTACCTAAGGGGGAAATCGAAATTCCCCCTTAAGGCGAATCTTTCCGCCCTTTCTTTTCGCCTACACAAGAAAGGGCGTGCCCGTCGCGGCAAGAGCGACAAAGAAGCAAATTTCACCCATAAAAATCTTTCTTGTAATTTTAAGTTTTTATGATATAATAAATACATACCACACTACAATTTAAAATTTGTATAAAAATCTCAACAGAGGAAAAACTTTGGTAAAAGGTGTTTCCTTATATTCTTTGTTGGGATATTTATACTATGGTGTAGTGTGGTAGCGAAACCGTAGGGAAGCACTTTTTCGGCACACCTTCGGGTGTGCTTTTTTATTTTCAAGGGAGAGAAATTTATGAATTGTGAAAATAATTTTTGTATTTATTGGGATAATAGAAAATGCATTTTAGATGAAATTTCTCTAAATATTTGCGGACAGTGTGAGGAATGTATTTTAGTTAATATTGATGAAGAAGAATTAAAAAAGCAAAGAAAAATAATTTTGGACAGATTAGATTAACTACTAAAAAAAACACCCCGATGAGAATTTTCTCATCGGGGTTAATTACGCATTACGTATTAATCAAGGTCTTTTCCGCAACAGCGTTTATATTTTTTACCACTGCCGCAAGGACAAAGCGCGTTTTTACCTACAACACCCTTACCTCTAACGGTAAGAGGTTTGTCGCCTGTACCTGTTTCGTTCGCAACTTTTTCACGCTTAACCTCTTCATCCTTTTTAATTCTAACCGATAAAACAAGCTTAGCGGTCTGCTCGCGGATGGTGTTGGTCATAGCCTCGAACATATCGAAGCTATCGTTACGGTATTCAACAACAGGGTCGTGCTGACCGTAAGCGCGAAGACCTATACCCTGGCGCAATTGGTCCATAGCGTCGATATGGTCCATCCAGTTAGTATCAACACTGCGAAGTAACATTACGCGTTCGATTTCACGCATCATATCACTGCCAAAATCCTTTTCGCGCGCTTCATATATAGCGCGTGCCTTTTCTTTCAGGCTTTCGGCTACCTCTTCGCGTGAGGTGTTGCCCAATTCCTCGGTAGTAAAATGCAAATCTGCGGGTGTGGTTATCCAGCCTAAGAAGTATTCACGAAGTCCCTTTACATCCCAGTTATCGTGAATGGCGTTGTCGGCTAAGAAAATTCCGCAGTAAGCGTCAATAGTATCGTCAATCATCTTAAGCACGGTTTCCTTAAGGTCTTCACCGTCAAGCACCTTACTGCGCTGACCGTAGATGATTTCACGCTGTTTGTTCATAACATCGTCATATTGAAGCACGTTTTTACGGATGGCAAAGTTCATGCCCTCCTTTTTCTTTTGCGCGTTTTCAATAGTGTGTGAAAGCATACTGTTTTCAAGCGGCATATCCTCCTCAACCTTTAAGGTGTCCATAAGGGTGGATATTCTCTCACCGCCGAAAAGACGCATAAGGTCGTCCTCAAGAGAAATAAAGAACTGTGTATTACCGCTGTCGCCCTGACGTCCTGCACGGCCACGGAGCTGATTGTCAATTCGTCTTGAATCGTGACGCTCTGTACCGATAATTGCAAGACCGCCCGCATTTCTCACCTTTTCGGCTTCGGGGGCGATTTCTGCCTTGAATTTGTTGTAATATTCGGTATATTTCTCTCTTGCGGCTAAAATTTCGCTGTCATCAGTTTCGGCAAAGCCTGTTGCTTCAATAATCATTTCTTCTGAAAGACCGTCATGACGAAGAGCCGATTTTGCAAGGTATTCAGCATTACCGCCAAGCATAATATCGGTACCGCGGCCTGCCATATTGGTAGCAATTGTAACTGCGCCCAATTTACCTGCCTGAGCAATAATTTCAGCCTCTTTTTCGTGGTGCTTAGCGTTTAAAACATTATGATTTATACCGCGGCGTTTAAGCATTGCCGACAAAAGCTCAGATTTCTCAATTGTGACAGTACCCACAAGCACAGGCTGTCCCTTTTCGTGACAGGCAATAATTTTGTCAATAACTGCACCGAATTTAGCCTTTTCGGTTTTATATACAACGTCGTTTTCGTCAACACGAGCAATCGGCTTATTTGTGGGAATTTCAATAACGTCAAGCTTATAAATTTCTTGGAATTCCACTTCCTCGGTCATGGCAGTACCCGTCATACCCGAAAGCTTGTTATAAAGGCGGAAGAAGTTCTGGAAAGTGATGGTGGCAAGGGTTTTAGATTCTTTCGCAATCTTAACGCCCTCTTTAGCCTCAATTGCCTGATGCAAGCCCTCGTTATAGCGTCTGCCGTACATAAGGCGGCCGGTAAATTCATCAACAATGATAACCTCACCGTCTTTTACAACATAGTCAACGTCGCGCTTCATAATACCGTAAGCGCGGATTGCCTGATTGATATGGTGAGCAATAGCGATATTTTCGCTATCGTTAAGGTTTTCAATATTAAAATATTCCTCGGCTTTTCTTACGCCCTCGGGAGTAAGGGTACAGCTTCGCGCCTTTTCGTCTACAACATAGTCGCCGTCGTAGTTAGTGTCCTCGTCGCTTGCCTTATCGTCCATTTCTTTGATCTTGAACATTTTAAGAGAACGCGCAAAGCGGTTTGCCGACTCATACAAATCGGTGGATTTATCGCTCTGTCCCGAAATAATAAGGGGTGTACGCGCTTCGTCAACCAAGATAGAGTCAACCTCGTCCACAATGGCAAAATTATGCTCGCGCTGTACCTTTTCGTCTTTATAAATCACCATATTGTCGCGCAAATAATCAAAGCCAAGCTCGTTATTGGTGCAATAGGTAATATCGGCATTATAGGCTTCCTTTTTGTCTTCCTTAGTCATACCGTGAACAATAAGGCCAACAGTCAGTCCCATAAACTTATAAAGCTTGCCCATCCATTCCGAGTCACGCTTGGCAAGATAATCATTCACCGTTACAATGTGCACACCCTTGCCTGTAAGGGCATTAAGGTAAGCAGGAAGTGTTGCAACAAGGGTTTTACCCTCACCTGTTTTCATTTCGGCAATTCTGCCCTGGTGCAGAATTATACCGCCGATAATCTGAACAGGAAAGTGGCGCATACCGAGCACGCGGTCGCCAGCCTCGCGGCAGGCGGCAAAGGCTTCTGGTAAAATATCGTCAAGGGTTTCACCGCTTGCTAATCTGTCGCGAAACTCTTGCGTTTTTGCGCGCAAAGCCTCGTCAGACAAAGCCTTATACTCTTCCTCAAGGCTTAATACCTTTTGCTGTAAAGGCAGTATTCTTTTTATTTCTTTTTGGCTGTAATCGCCGAAAAGCTTTTTAAACAAACTCATAAAAAATACCTTCCTCGGTCATAATCAAAATTATTATACTATATATTTTAAAAAAAATATAGTATAATTTGTAAATTTTTTAAATTAAATAAAAAACTCATAAAAGGCAACACTATTTTTAAAGGAGGGTTTAAAATGCAGAATACAACAAATAATTTTATGAAAGGCTTGGGCGCAGGAATGGTAGCAGGCGCCGCTGCTATGGTTGTCGGCAAAATGATGCTTAAGGACCACAAGAAAATGGAAAAGGGCGGCTCAAAAGTTATAAAGGCGGCAGGCGATTTTATAGACGGTGTTCAGACAATGTTTCGCTAATTTGTATAGCGAAGCAGATAATGTCTTCGCAAAAGAAAAAAGCCATCGGAAAAAACCGATGGCTTTTTTGAATTAAATATTAGAGAGTACCGAAAATGAATTTTGCTACGAAGAGCAAAGCAATTATTGTAACGGTAATGTCTGACTTCTTGTATTTGCCTGTGAACAAAGCGATAAGGGTGTAAGCAATAGCACCGATACCGATACCGTTTGCGATAGAATATGTGAGCGGCATCATAACAAGAGTTAAGAATGCAGGAACAGCACTCTGCATATCCTTCATATCAACCTTAGCAAAGTTCTTAAGCATTAATACGCCTACGAAGATAAGTGCAGGAGCTGTAGCTGCTGCGGGGATGATGCTTGCGATTGGGGACAAGAATAAGCAAGCTGCGAAGCAGAGAGATACTACAAGACTTGTAAGACCTGTACGTCCGCCTGCAGCAACACCTGCAGAGCATTCAACGAAGGTTGTAACGGTAGAAGTACCGCAAACACCGCCGGTGCAGGTAGCTATAGCGTCGCAAGCCATTGCTTTTTCGATATCTACAGGGTCACCGTTTTCGTCAAGCATATCAGCTTCAGAAGCAGCGCCGTAGAGAGTACCGATAGTATCGAACATATCAACCAAGCAGTAAACAACGATAATCATAATTACCGAGAAAACAGAGCCGATAGTTGTGCCGTCGAAAGCAGCTTTCCAAGATTCAGCCTTGAATACGCCGGAAATACCAACTGCGGCGAAATCCTTAAAGGTCTGACCGATTTGACCCAAGTCAAATGTGGGCAACTGCCATGTAGCAAGATAGTAAATAACGGTTGTAGCAAGGATGCCGAGAAGAACAGCGCCCTTAACATTGAGCTTAGAAAGGATAGCGATAATAATAAATCCAACTAAGGCGATGATAGCGGGAGCAATGTCTGCCCATTTTGCGCCGTTGATTTTTACGAACTGAACGAGGGTGTACTGGTTAGCCTGAATAATGCCAACATTCTGGAAGCCGATGAAAGCAATGAAAAGACCAATACCTGCGGGAATAGCTTTTTTCAAGCAGTCAGGCATAGATTTTGCAAGCTTAGAGCGAACACCCGAAACTGACAAAATAAGGAAGATAAGACCAGAGATGACAATGCACACAAGACCTGCATGGTAACCCTTGATAACGTCCTTACCAGCAACAATCTGCGGTAAAACGAAAGAGGTGAAGAAGAATGAGTTAAGACCCATTCCGCAAGCCTGTGCAAAGGGAAGCTTCGCATAAAGCGAATAGAGGATGGTACCTACAAAAGCACCGATGATGGAAGCAATGTAAACTGCGTTCCAAATTTGCTGAATGCCGGGAACGTCAAAGCTAAAGCCTACGAGCTGGTTGGGGTTTACAATAACTATGTAAGCCATTGCAAAGAAGGTGGTAAGACCAGCAATAATTTCGGTTTTAACATTTGAACCGCGTTCTTTGATTTTAAAGAACTTATCCATTTGTTTTTCTCTCCTTTATAATTTTTTTAGGATAAGTTTATTTTACCACATTTTGTGTAAAATGCAAGTGTTTTATGCAACAAATGGTAGAAAAATGTAGTAAAAACAAAAGCGCCCGATTTTTCGGGCGCTTAATTCGGTTTAAATTTTTGTAAGCTCGTATTTCTGGTCGCAAAACGCGGCTACTGCGGGAGAATGGCTTACAAGGATTACACATTTTCCTGCGTTTGCAAGATTTCTGAAAATATTCATAATCTCGGCTTCGGTTTCTTTATCAAGGTTGCCTGTGGGCTCGTCTGCTAAAATGATATCGGGATTGTATGAAAGTGCGCGGGCAATTGCAACGCGCTGTTGCTGTCCGCCCGAAAGCTGTAAAATAGGACGCTCTGCTTCGGCATCGCTCAGCCCTACACTTAAAAGCAATTCCTTGGCTTTTTGTTTTTTGTTGACCTTTTTTACACGTGCAATATCCATTGAAAGCACAACGTTTTCGGTTGCGGTGAATTTTGTCAGTAGGTTATAGCTTTGGAAAATTACGCCTATGTATTTGGAACGGAAATTGTATTTATCTATTTTTTTAATGTTCTTTCCGTCATATTCTATGCTTCCGCTTTGCGGACTCGCAAGACCTGAAAGCAGTGACAAAAGGGTGGTTTTACCCGCGCCCGATTTTCCGCAAATGCAATACATCTTACCCTTTTCAAAATCGTAGGAGATATCCTTTAAAACAGGGGTTTTTCCGTATGAAAAACAAATATCGTTAAGTGTTAAAATTCCCATAATTTTCTCCTTTCTAATCTCTGTTGGCTAAAATCTTCAGCGGGTCGTAACGCATAACAAACATAACTGAAACACCGCTTGCAACAAGGGTAAGAACTAAACCTATGAGCAGCATCTGCAGTACAACCGTAAGGTTCATTGCGGAATCAACTTCGGTAATATAATTTTCGGCGCGGTTCATCATCTGACCGAATTTTCCGCCGCGTCCGTCGGCTTGGTCAGGCATCTCCGGCGGTGCAGACTCTCCGCTCTGCATACCGCCCATACTACCGGGACGTCCAAAATTATTTTCAAGCATTTGTGCGTTTTCGGTTTGGCTTTGTGTCTGGCTTTCAAGCAAAGCGTTTGTAACAGGGACCGAGCTTACAGCACCTATACAAGCGCCCATAATTACCGCCACCATGGTAATAATTAAAATTTCGCAGACAAACTGCGCGGCTACTTTGCGCTTTTTCATACCCATTGCGGTAAGCACACCGATTTCATACTTTCTTTCGCGAACATTAAATATATTAAGTACAACCAAAATTATCGCACCAATAATTAAAATCACAAGCAAAAACCAGCCCGCCATAGTGCTTAAGGTGTTAAGCGGTGTAAGACTGCTTTCAAAAGCGGTAAGGTCAGAGGAAGAAACGGTATAGCTGTCGTCAAGTCCTAAGGTGCGGACTTCTTCCTCAAACTGATAATACGAATCCACATCGGCAAAGGTATATGTAGCGTTCAAGGTGCTTTTAAGGGCGGTTTCGTATTCTCTGCCATTGCTGTCGGTTGCCGTTTGGCTTACCTCTTGGGATTTATCAATAATGTTCTGCAACGCGTTGGCGCTCATATAAATCCTGTTTGCAGGGTCTTGGCTTGTTCCAAAAGCCGACATTGAAAATTCATTACTTTGACTGCCTTCATATATACCTACAATTTTCAGTGTATAGGTTTCATCGTCGGCATTTGCGTTAGCAATTTTAACCTTGTCGCCTACGCTAAGGTCGTTGAAAGCGGCAAGCTCTTTTGAAATAACGCAGTTTTTCGCGGTTGTGCCTTCGGTAAAAACCGAGCCCTCGGTAACAGAAGAGGTATTATTC
Organism: Clostridia bacterium; assembly: GCA_017503305.1. Next base: position 908 of record JAFVTJ010000055.1, on the reverse strand, counting down.
ACAAAATCGGTCATAGCACTGTCAGAGCTATAGCCTATAACAGTAAATTCACCATTGGCGCGTGAGCCTTTCATACCACTTGGCATACCGCCCATCATACCGCCTTTTTGAGATGGGTTTGCCCCACTGCTTTGTGTGGTTTCTTCTTCGGCTTCTTCTGTGACAGGCTCCAATTCGTCAGAGCCGTCAAAATAAGCGGTAACGGTATAATAAAAATCTTCAACCGAAGACGCTTTGGCATATTTTTGGTATTCTTCAAGCGTAAGAGAAGAGGTTTCACCCATCTTGTCGGTAAATTTTCCGCGGTCAAAGCTTCCTCCGTCTTCAGACGGTGTCATATTTTGCATCATTTTTTGTCGGTCAATCGAAATAGTAGCGGTAACCCTCATATTTTCAAGTGTGGTTTGGGTTGCGTTTTGTGCGGCTTGGCGGATAGAAAGTCCCAAGCAGGCAGAAACCGCAATAACAAGGGCAATAATCCCTATTAGTACGCTTCGCCCCTTTGCACGTGAAATGCATCTTAGCGCGTTTTTAATTACATACATTGGTAAAATTCCTTCCAAAATAACAATTGCAATTTCAATTATATTGTTTGGTATCGCATTTATCGCGTTTAGTTTGAGCAAAAATTTTTTTGTTTTGGGTGTCAGTATGGCAATTTCTTTACTAATAATTTTTAGCCTCAACCTACATCGTGCAATCCTTACACCCAAACTTATCATTTGTATTTACGGGGTGCTTGTCCTATTCAAAAAAGGTACATTTAGTCACGCCCAATTTACAACAGATTCAGAGAAATTGCCTTGCATAAAAATCTACAACAATAAGGGAAAAAGTTTGTACCTTTATACTGAGGACAAGAACATTTTGAAACAACTAAACGACACCAATTTAGCAGTGCAAACCAC
>JAFVTJ010000054.1 GCA_017503305.1 Clostridia bacterium | reverse complement strand
CTTTTCAAGAAAATAAAGCATTTTGATTGAAATAGCAAACCCGTTATGGTACAATTATTACTGTAATTTCTTGAAAGGAGTTTACTATGCTTGATTTAACAGCTTATAATTTATCCCACACCGAGCTTTCGGTTTTTAAATATTTTGAAGAACTTTCCACCATACCACGTGGGTCGGGCAATATGCAAAAAATTGCCGATTACTGTGTGGCTTTTGCCGAAAAATTTAATCTAAAATATATTCGTGGTGCTTTTAATAACGTAGGTATTTGCAAAGACGGAACAAATGGCTATGAAGCAGCCGAGCCCATTATTTTACAGGGGCACCTTGATATTGTTTGTCAGAAGACAAACGAACGACAAATCGATTTTTTAACCGATGGCCTTAAAATTTACCGTGACGGCGATTTTATTAAAGCCGACGGCACAACTCTTGGCGGTGACAACGGCATTGCCGTGGCTTATATTTTGGCTATTCTCGCCTCTGACGATATCCCCCACCCACCCATTGAAGCGGTGCTCACCACCGATGAAGAAATTGGACTTATCGGCGCGGGCGGACTTGACAAAACCATTCTAAAAGCCAAAAAAATGATAAATATCGACTCCGAAAGCGACGACGTTTTAACCGTTTCGTGTGCAGGCGGTGAGGATGTTATTTTTGAAATCCCCTTAAACACCACCGAAAAGAACGGCACCCTTTTAAATATCAGTATTGGCGGGCTTTTGGGCGGTCATTCAGGTGTTGAAATTGATAAAGAGCGTACTAATGCCAATATGCTTTTAGGTCAGCTTTTAAAATATCTTGACGAAAACCACAAAATTTCGCTTATCTCGGTTGCGGGCGGCACAAAGGAAAATGCCATTCCAAATAGCGCCACCGCTACTGTTTGCTTTAAAAACGGCGAAAACTTACTGCTTTTAGTTGATAATTTTAAAACCCTTTATTTAGGCAATATAAAGAAAAGTGAACCCGATGCTTTTATTAAAGTTGAAAAAGGTGAAGCAGGCTCTTTTACTTGTATGGATACTCGCACCAAGGAAAATATCATCACACTTTTAACTAAAACACCCAACGGCGTTGTTAAAATGAGTGAAGAAATTGAAGGCTTGGTTGAAACCTCGCTAAATTTGGGTGTGCTAAAAACCGGAGGCGACACCATAACCGCGGTTTTTGCCCTTAGAAGTAATAAAGAAAACGCTTTAAAGGATTTGAGTGACCAAATTGTTGCTATTGGCAAAAAGCTTGATGCCAAAACCGAAACCGAAGGCTTTTATCCCCCGTGGGAATTTAGCTCCAATTCCCCCTTGCGTGAGCTTTATAAAGAGTGCTACAAAGAGCAAAACGGCAAGGAAATTAAGGTTGCCGCCATTCACGCAGGTCTTGAATGTGCCGTTTTTTCGGCTAATATGCCGGGACTTGACTGCATTTCGGTTGGTCCCAACCTTTTTGACGTTCACACAGTAAACGAAAAATTAAGCATTTCTTCCACCACAAAAACCTTCAACCTGCTTTTAAAAGTTTTAAAGAATTTAAAATAGCAAAAAATGTAACTTTGCCACTGCTATTGACTTTTTTTCAATTTTACTTTATACTATATAAGCAGTAGGGACTGCATTTTCTTTGGCGAAAATGCAGTCCTTGTTTGTGTGAAATATTAAGAAAGAATGATTTTTTATGTCAAACTCTAAAATTTATGACGTTGTAATTATAGGCGGTGGTATTGGCGGTCTTATGGCGGCTTATCGCCTTAAGGAAAACGCCCCCGAAACTGTTATTGCCATTACCGAGCGTGGCGAAATACTTGAAAAACGCCACTGTCCCGTTGGACGTGACAAAACCTGTATTCACTGTAAAACCTGCAGTATTACAAGCGGTTTTGCGGGTGCGGGCGCTTTTTCCGATGGTAAATTCAACCTCGGCACCGCATATGGCGGCACCTTAGGTGAAGAATTAGGCGACACCGTAGCCAATAAATATATTTACGAAGTTGACAAAATACTTGATAAATACTGTACCTCGGGTAAGGTCAAAGTTTATAAATCAAACGAAGACCTTAAGCTTAAATGCTTGCAAAACAACCTTCGCTTGCTTGATATGAACGTTAAGCACTTAGGCACCGATAAAAACTTTCTTACAATGAAAAATCTTATCGCCGCCTTAGAAGAAAAAGGGGTTGAGATGCTTCACTCGTTTGACTGCCAAAGTATTGAAAAATGTGATAGCGGCTACTGCCTTACTTACACCAACGGTGAAAAGCTACTAGCCCGCAAAATTATTATTGCGACAGGTCGTGGCGGCGCTAACTTTGTGGCCGATTTTTGCCGCAGCTTTGGTATTAAAATGAGCTCTAACCACATTGATATCGGTGTTCGTGTTGAAATGAAGGATGCCATTTGGAAAGAATTTTCAGACAAGATTTACGAGCCTAAAATTCTTTACAAAACCAAAACCTTTGAAGACCGTTGCAGAATGTTCTGCTTTAATAAGGGCGGTCTTGTATCGGCCGAAAACAACCACGGTATTATAACCGCAAACGGTCACTCCTACGCTGAGGATGAAAAGCGCACCGAAAACTGTAACTTTGCAATTCTTTCATCCATCCGCTTTACCGAACCCTTTAACCAACCCACCGAATATGCCGAAAGTATTTCTCGTTTGGCAAATATGATTGGTAAAGAAAGCGTTATTGTGCAACGCTTTGGCGACCTTATTCGCGGACGCCGCACAAACGACCACCGCTTAAGCCAAAACACTGTTGAGCCCACCTTAAAGGCAACTGCGGGCGATATCTCGCTTGTGCTTCCGCATAGAATTTTAACCAATATTATTGAAACAATCTACGCGCTTGATAAGGTAGCCCCCGGCACCGCCAACGACGACACCTTGCTTTACGGCTGTGAAAGTAAATATTACTCTATCCGTCCCCATTTTATAAACAATAAGTTTGAGCTTACCGATAATATTTTCATAATTGGTGATGGCAGTGGTATTTGCCGCGGCCTTTCCCAATCGGGTGCTATGGGCATTTACGTTGCCGATTGCATAACCCAATAACTTTAAATTTATAACCCTTTAAAGAACAAACGGTTTTGTATTGTTCTTTAAAGGGTTTAATTTTTCAAAAAAAAGTAATTTGTTTGTTAATTACTATTGAAAAAGCAATTTGTCGATGTTATAATAAATAAGTTAAATTTTG
>JAFVTJ010000053.1 GCA_017503305.1 Clostridia bacterium | reverse complement strand
GGTGTAAACGGAAGCCGCATTTTTTGCATTGATAGCGCGAACAGTACCGCCGTTTTTAACTGTGTCGGCAAATACGCCAAATCCACAGTTTTCCACAATGTCCGAAAGATCCTTAATCTTCATATCAAAGCGGGTGTCGGGCTTGTCCGAGCCGTAATCGTTCATTGCGTCGGTAAAGGTAAGGCGGGGAAGGGGTGTAGCAATATCTACGCCTAAAACTTCCTTAAACAAACGGCTGACATAACCTTCAGCAATTTTAAAAACATCTTCCATTTCTACAAAAGACATTTCTAAGTCGATTTGGGTAAATTCGGGCTGATGGTCGGCGCGCAAGTCTTCGTCGCGGTAGCAACGAGCAATTTGCATATAACGGTCAAAGCCGGAAAGCATTAACAACTGCTTATAAAGCTGAGGTGATTGGGGAAGCGCAAAGAAGCTACCCTTGTGAATACGAGAAGGCACCAAATAGTCACGCGCACCTTCGGGAGTAGATTTAATAAGGGTGGGAGTTTCAATTTCAACAAAGCCGTTTTCGTCAAAATAATCACGTGTAACCTTGGTAACCTTATGGCGCATAAGAATATTGTTTTGCAAATTAGGTCTTCTTAAATCAAGGTAACGGTATTTAAGGCGTAATTCTTCGTTAGCCTTACAGTCGGTTAAAATTTCGAAAGGCGGAGTTTCGCTCTTGCCTAAAATTTTAAGGGTGGTAATTTCGATTTCAATGTCGCCTGTAGGAATTTCGGTGTTGATAGAGGAACGCATACGAACGTTACCCTCTGCCATAACAACAAATTCACTACGGAGAGTGAAAGCCTTATCGAAAATTGCCTTATCGGTAGTGTCGTCAAAGGCGAGCTGAACGATGCCAGTTCTGTCACGAAGGTCCACGAAAATAAGACCGCCCAAGTCGCGTTGGCGTTGTACCCAACCGCAAACGGCTACCTTTTCACCAATATTATCTTTTCTAAGCGTACCGCAGTAGTGGGTGCGCTTTAATCCATCCATTCTGTCGAGTTTCAAGGTGGTTGCTCCTAATCTATAATAGAGTTTGTTAAATTTTCAAGTGCGTTTTTGTTAACGGCCGAAAGCAATTCGTCTGATAAATTATCAAGACAAATTTCGGTTTGCTCGCCTGTTTGCATATTCTTAAGGTTGGCTTTATTATTTTCAAGCTCGTTATCGCCCAAAACCAAGGTAAATAAAGCACCAATTTTGTTAGCAAATTTCATTTGAGCCTTAAGACCCTTAGCGCAAATATCGGTTTGAACCTTAAAGCCGTCGATACGTAAAGCGTTGCAAAGCGCGGTTGCTTTAAGCGAAGCCTTTTCGCCCATTGCGGCAATATAGAGGTCGCAATCGGTGGGCTTGGGCAATTCGGTATTTTGGGCTTCAAGCACCATCATAAGTCTTTCAATACCCATACCAAAGCCTAAGGATGCGGTTGGCTGACCGCCCATTTGAGCAATAAGACCGTCATATCTGCCGCCGCCGCAAACGGTGCTTTGAGCGCCGATATCACCCGATACAAATTCAAACACAGTGCGGGTGTAGTAGTCAAGACCACGCACAATGTGGGGGTTTACAGTATAGTTGATACCTGCGGAGTCAAGGTGGCTTTTGACCGCATCAAAATGCTCTTGACAGTCGTCGCACAAGTAGTCGATAACGACAGGTGCGTTTTCGCAAAGCTTTTTGCAAACGGGGGATTTGCAGTCCAAAATACGCATGGGGTTGCGCTCAAGTCGGTCCTTACAGGTGCCGCAAAGGGTGTCGATATTAGCCTTAAAATACTCTTTTAAAGCGTTTTGATAGTTCTTACGGCATTCGGGACAGCCGATTGAATTGATTTCTAGTGAAATCTTTTCAATACCAACATTATCTAGCACCTGTTTTGCAAGGGCAATAACCTCGGCATCGGCGTTGGGGGCGCTTGCACCCACACATTCAACACCAAACTGGTGGAATTCACGAAGTCGGCCTGCTTGGGGCTTTTCGTAGCGGTAGCAACCGCCAATATAGCAAACCTTTAAGGGCAAGGGACCGTTTAAAAGACCATTTTCAATAACCGAACGCACAACACCCGCAGTAAGCTCGGGACGCAAGGTTATAGAACGGCCGCCCTTATCGTCAAAGGTGTACATTTCCTTTTGAACAACGTCGGTAGTGTCGCCAACGCTGCGCTTAAAAACTTCGGTATGCTCAAAAACGGGAACGCGAATTTCAGAACAGCCGAAAAGACGCGCAGTTTCGAGCATTTTATTTTCAACAAATTGCCATTTGTAACTGTCAAATGGCAATAAGTCATTAGTGCCTTTTACGGCACGGTTTATTTCTGACATAGTATTACTCCAAATTAGTGGTTAGATTTTACAATATCGCGCCAATCAAGGTCGCCGCGTTCAAGACCGTGAATAAGCACTTCTGCAGTGGCAATGTTGGTTGCAACGGGAATGTTATGAACGTCGCAAAGGCGCAAAAGGGCGTGTTCATCCGGTTCGTTGGCTTTGGGATTTAGCGGATCGCGGAATATTAAAAGCATATCAATTTCATCACAGCCAATGCGAGAAGCAATCTGCTGAGAGCCGCCCTGTGTGCCACTCATAAAGCTTATAATATTAAGACCGGTTGCTTCGGAAACGGTTTTGCCGGTTGTGCCCGTAGCAACAAGGGTATGCTTATTTAAAATACCGCAATAAGCAATACAAAATTGAGTCATAAGTTCTTTTTTAGCGTCGTGAGCAATTAGTGCAATGGTCATTTTAATATTCCTTTCAAATTTTTTTTAAACTGGGTAACAGGACCTGTTTGCCGCTTAAGCGCGCTGCCAAGCGGTTAAAGGCCGACATAGCATTACCACGGGATTTTAGCTTGTGTTTGATTGATAGCAAGCTTAGTTCTTTTTGGCGAGGAACGATCCCTAAAAGCTGAAGACCTGCATTATCAATAATATCGTCAATGCTTGAATAAATTTTCTTTTTGGTTAATTTATAATCAAAGCAGTTGAGAATAAGACGAGATTCGACCTTCAAATCCCCTAATTTGCGTGACACCACCGCGGCATCACGAATTGATACAGGGTCAGGCAAGGCGACAGTTAAAAACAGGGTGTCGCGCGGCAGACTTTTGTAAAGGGTGAAGTCAATACCTGCGGGAAAGTCGAAAATAATAATATCGTAAAGTGTTTTAACCTGCGAAGTAAAATTTAAAAGTGCGTGTGGTGTAATAACACCCAAACTATCGGGTGCGGGGACTAGGTAAAGGTTGGGATGGTTATTGATAGGATAAATGCCGTCTTGAAAGCTTTTGCCTGCAAGAATATCGCCCAAATCAAAAACAACCGAATCATCAATATCGAGCATGACATCTAAACAACGAAGACCTTCGTCCATATCCACTAGTAAAACCTTGTAACCGAGCTTGGTAAAAGCCAGCGAAAGTCCAACCGAAACGGTAGACTTGCCAACACCGCCTTTACCGGAGGTTACGGCATAAACAGTACCCATAATGCACCTCACTTATAAATAACATTCTAACACATTTAGCAAATGTTGTCAATTTAATCTAAAACTATAAACGGTTTGTCATCTTTTGAAGAATCAAGGTCGGTAAAGAAGTAAGCATCAAGCATATCGCGCACTATAGAGCCCGCAGTAAAGCCTGAAGAACCGTTTTCAAGCACAACCGAAATAGCAATTTCGGGATTGTCAAACGGGGCAAAGGCTATAAATATACTGTGGTCGGCCGCGCCGTTAACCTGTGAAGTACCTGTTTTACCGCCAACCTTGATTTTATAATCGCCAAGTGCGGCTTGACCTGTACCGTCTTCAGTAACCGAAAGCATACCCTTTTTTACTGCCTTAAGGGTAGGACTTGAAATATCAACTGTATTAACAACGTGAGGACTTACGGTTTCGTAAGTGCTTGAAAAATCGTAAGAAACGATTTTGTTTATAAGGCTTGCTTTATAATGAGTGCCACCGTTTGAAAGTGTGGCAACGTAATTGGCCAATTGTAAGGGTGTGAAGGCATTCATTTGGCCGATAGAAATTTGCAGTGTTGTACCGCCAACGTTATCGTTGTCGGGCTCTAACAAAATGCCACGGCTATCGTCAACCTCTACACCGGTTTTAACACCAAGACCAAACTGCTTGTAATAGTCGGTAAGGGTGGTGGCGCCAACTCTTTTGCCCATTTCGAAGAAGAAGTAGTTACAGCTAAGCGCCAAAGCGTTGTTAAGCGCTATAGGGCCGTGGTAATGTAGGCATTTGGGCTTATAGTCTGCAAAATAGTCGTAAGTTTGAACACATCTTACTGTTTCACCTGCTTTGTAAAGGCCATTTTCCATTGCGGCAACCGCAACAGCCGGCTTAATGGTAGAACCAATCGGGTAAACGCCCTGAAAAGCGCGGTTAACCAAAGGCTTTGCCGGGTCGGACTGCAGCTTGTCATAATTTTGGCTCATTGTTGCAGAGTCATAAGTGGGATAATTCGCAGCGGCAAGCACCTTGCCGGTATCAATATCAATCGCAACCGCACAGCCTGCTTTACAGGTGCCGCCTTGCTTTTGAAGGGACTTAACCTTTTCTTTAAGAGATTCCTGTGTCTTTTTTTGCAAATTTTTGTCTAAAGACATCATAACGGTTTTGCCGGCGATAGGTTCTTTTGTAATTTCGCTTGAAATTATATCACCCTTAGAGTTTAGGTAGTAGGTAATTTCGCCGTCAATACCGCGTAAATACTCTTCGGCCCATTTTTCGATACCGCTTTTACCAACCTTATCGTTATAAGAATAACCCTTTTCCTTGTAGCTTTCCCAGTCTTCCTGGAAAATAGGACCAACCGTACCAATTAGGTTAACAGCAAGGGTGGTGTCGGTATATTCTCTAAAGGGGGCAACTTCTATGGTGACACCCTTTAACGCGTAGGAGGATTCGGCAATTTTACGCATAAGCTCGGTCGAAATATCCTCGGCAAAGGTGAAGGGGTAGGATATTGAAAAGTCAGCGATTTGCATACTGTACCTAACGCCCATTATTTTGCGTTGCTCACTTTTGGAGTAGCCTTCAAGCTTATATTTTTCAACCATTGCATTAAAGCAGTTTTCGGCAGTGGCATAATGCGCAAGGTTAAGTGTTGTAAGAAGCTTATCGGTAGATTCGCCCTTTTTAAAGCCGTATGGCGATTTTGCACTTAAGGGCAATTCATCGGTCCATTCGGTATCATACTTTTTGCAAAGCTCTATAAGGGCTAATATTATATCGTTTATATCATCTTTTATATATGCTTTGTTGAAAACAACGTTATAACCGTCGCGGTTTATGGCAATTTGTCGACCGTAGCAGTCAACAATTTCGCCACGGGGCGCCTTTATAACAGCGGTGCGGGATGAGGTTGCACCGTTGGCGCTTTTACCCGTATATTCGTCCGAGTTCGAAACCTGAATGTAATAGGCACGGCACGAAAACAAAACCAAAGCAATAATTGATAACACAGATAAAAAGGTGATAGCAAATTGGTTTTTCTTTTTAAAAGGCAATTTTAAAAATCCTTCCTATTCAGAGGTAATTTTGTGAAAGTGTTTGTAAATAAAGTAAAATGGAATAATGAAAACAGAACTAAAAATAGCACTGGGAAAAGCGTATTTTAAAAGATAAATCAAACTGTCGGTAAGGGAAACGTTGCTGTTGTGGAAACACAACCAAAGCGCAACGTAGTAAAATGCGCAGGTGATTAGCGAAAGCACGCTGGCCGACTGAATGTTTTTGTTAAAAAGATTGCTGGAGCTTACCGAAACAAATACGGCAATAACAAGCAAGGTTATAGCATTAAAGCAATAAGAGCCTACAACGCACGAATCCATAAAAATACCGGCAATAAGCCCTACTATTGCGCTTACAATAGGGGAATGAAAAATCGAAAATGCGGCAAGCAGGGGCAAAATAAGTAAGGGAGAAATACCCTTAATGGTAATAACAAGGTTGTTTGTGTAATAAAACAAAAGTATCAACGCAAACAACAAAAGGTTAAGTATTATAATAAAAGGATGTTTTTTTCTATGCATATTACTTAACCTCAGTAATAAGTATGCTGCCTTGACCCTTAAATTCGGTAATAATCATAACGTCGCGAATGGAGTCGATATCTACAAAGGGTTTTACCGAAGCAAAAAGGGAGGTGTTGTAACGGTCGTTTGAAATGGTTTCAATGGTGCCTATAAGCAAACCCTTGGGGAAAACGCCCTCGCCCGAGGTTATAACGTAGTCGCCTACGGCTACTTCGCACGAGCGGGAAAGGTTTTGGAATTTGGTGTAACCTTTTTCGGTAATTTCAAGCGAGCCGGAAATTATGCCCGAATCGTTGGTGCGGTTATCAAGTGCGCCAAGCTTTAAATCGGGGCTTAAAATGGTGGTAACCTTGGAGGTGGTAAGCCCAACCTCGCTTACGTAGCCAACAAGCCCTGCATCTGTTATAACAGGGTCGCGCGCTTCAATGCCATCGGTAGAGCCCTTGTTTATAACAAAGCCTTTGTAAGGGTCAGAAGGGTCTTTTGCGATGAGGGTGGCGTCGGCAAACTTAAAATCGGGATTTTGATCTTTTATTTCCAAATAGTCCTTATAAAACTCATTTTCCTGTTTAATTTCTTCATAATCGGCAAGCTGTTCTCTAAGTTCGTTGATTTGGGCTTCAAGCTCGGTATTTTCGAGCATAGCCTCATTATTGCCGTTTACGTTTTTCACAAAGGTTGAAAATGCGTTAGAAACGGCGGTTGCAGCCGAACGGATAGGCGCAGTTATACTACCCACAATATTAGCTTGTGGGGAAATTGTTTTGCCTATTATTGAAAAAATTATAGAAAGGGTAATTAAGGCTATTAAAATTGTTAAAATAACTTTAAACTGTCTGCTGCGAAAGAAAAAACGCATTTATTTGTCTCCAATTATCTAAATCTTTTTCCTCTGCGGAAGGAGTAATTTTCAAAACCGCTGTTTGATTCAAGGCGCTTTGCGGTGCCTAACACAACACAATCAAGCGGAGAAGCGGTAACGGTTACGGGCATGCCTGTTTCTTCGGCAATAAGCTCTGGTAGGCCGCGAAGTAATGCACCGCCGCCTGTAAGGGTAATGCCGCGGTCAATAATATCAGCCGCAAGCTCGGGCGGGGTTTTTTCAAGTGTTAGGCGGATTGTATCAATAATTTGTGAAATGGTATCTGCCATAGCAATACGCACTTCTTCAGAAGAAATGGTAATGTTTTTCGGCAAGCCGTCAACCTGGTTTCTACCCTTAATTTCAATGCTTTTTTCATCTTCATAGGGTTTTGCAGAGCCAATTTCTATTTTAATTTGTTCTGCAGTGCGCTCGCCAATAAGCAAATTGTGCTTTTTGCGAACGTAGCTGATAATAGCTTCATCAAGGTCGTCGCCTGCAACGCGAAGAGACTGCGCGGTAACAATATCACCAAGGGATATTACGGCAACTTCACTTGTACCGCCGCCAATATCAACAATCATATTGCCTGTAGCATCGCTTACGGGAAGACCTGCGCCAACTGCGGCTGCCATGGGTTCTTCAATAAGATAAACGTCGTAAGCACCTGCCTGCTTAGCGGCATCGTACACGGCGCGGCTTTCAACCTCGGTAACGCCCGAGGGAATGGAAATTACCATACGCACGCGCGAAATAAAGGAACCCTTAAGTGCCTGCTTTACAAATTGCCTAAGCATTTCGGCAGTAACGTCGAAGTCGGCAATAACGCCGTTTTTGAGGGGACGAACCGCCACAATAGAGCCGGGGGTACGGCCGATCATATCCTTAGCTTCTTGACCTACGGCTCTAACCGCATCGTTTCTTATATCATAAGCCACAACAGAGGGCTCTCTCATAATAATTCCCTTGCCCTTAAGGGTAACCAGTGTGTTTGCGGTGCCAAGGTCGACACCAATATCTCTTGTAAACATAATTTTTCTCCGTTCTTATGGTACTATAAATGTGATAGCATTGTGGACATTGCTTATACCGATTTCGCCGTTTGTTTCGGCAAATTCACCGTCAAGTGTCCAAGGAAGGCTTTCTTCAGTTTCTATTGAAAGCTTTTGGGTTTTGAAAAATACAATACCCTCGCGGTCAAACTCGTGCTTTAAAATGCCGTCAATAATAGGTTGAAGCTTTAAAAGATTATCGGGGTTTCTAATTAGCAAAACTTCAAACTGTCCGTCGTTAAGCTCTACTGCTGATTTGTCGTATTTAACGATACCGCCAACCGACATAGAGTTTGAAATTGCGCCAAATAGGAATTCGCCCTCAATCTCGCCCTGCTCGTAACTGCATTTTAAGCGAATGGGTTTAATTGCGGCAAGGCTTTTTATACCTTCAAAGAAGTATGCCGCCTGACCCAAAACGTTTTTAACGTCCTGCGGGGCCGAATAAGAAGCCGACGTAAACGCCCCAAAGGAAGATGTGTAGGAAAAATATTTATCGCCAAATTTGCCAATATCAAGTCGGATTCTTTGACCTGTTAAAATATCCTTGGCGGCGGTTTCAATATTGCGTGAAATTTTAAGCCCACTTGACCATTCGTTCAAGGTGCCTGCGGGGATATAACCCAAAGGAATATTCAATCCCTTTTGCATTATACCGGTAATTACTTCGTTAAGGGTGCCGTCGCCGCCGCAAACCACGATAATATCATAATCGTTATCGGAAAGGGTTAAGCAATGATTGGTGGCATCGCCCTTGGCTTTTGTGGGGTAGACTGTTACGCTATAATCAGCCGAGGAAAAAATTTCCACAACCTTTAAAAGCTTGGTATTCATTTTTGCTTGGCCTGCAAGGGGGTTAACTATAAGTAACAAGCGTTTTTGAAGCATAATATCCTTCCTTAATCTCGGTAATTGATTGGTAACGTGGCGGTAGCGTTAAGTGAAGTATCGCCAACGTTGCCGCTATTGTATTCGTAAATTGCTTGTGCGCCCACCATAGCGGCATTATCGCCACAGTATTTAAGGGGTGGGTAATAAAGTGAATAGTCTTTTTTAGAGCATTCGGCTTCAAATCGAGAGCGAAGCTCACTATTGGCCGAAACACCGCCCGCTAAAACAATTGTTTTGTAGCCAAATTCCTCTGCGGCGGCAAAGGTTTTATCAATTAACATATCGCAAACCCTTTGCCTTATGGTAGCGCAAACCACCGGCACGTCAACCTCTTCGCCTTTTTGGTTAGCGTTATGCACCAAATTTAGCACCGCGGTTTTAAGACCTGAAAAGCTAAAATCGTACTTGCCGGTGCTAACCTTTGGGTAGGGAAGCGGATATTTTTTATTATCTGCCGTGGTGGCGATTTTATCAAGATTAACTCCGCCCGGGTAGGAAAGACCCATGCAGCGTGCGGTTTTATCAAAGCATTCGCCGGCAGCATCGTCTAAGGTGCCGCCTATTATATTAAATTTTGTATAATCGGCAACCTCACAAAGCACGGTATTACCGCCCGAAACCAAAAGGCACAAAAAGGGTGGCTTTAAGTCGGGGTGGGCAATGTAGTTTGCCGCAATGTGTGAACGCAAATGGTGAACGGGAATAAGCGGCACACCAAGGCTTAAGGCTAAGCCCTTTGCAAAGTTTACACCAACAAGCAAGGCGCCTATAAGTCCGGGCGCAAAGGTTACTGCCACGGCATCAATATCGCTGTAGGTTAAGTTGGCTTCCTCAAGAGCTTTTTCGCACACCTGTGATATTGCTTCGGTATGACGACGGGATGCGATTTCGGGCACTACACCGCCGTAGATCTTATGTTCGTCTATTTGGGTTGCTATAACGTTTGAAAGCACGGTGCGATCTTCGACAATAGCGACAGAAGTTTCATCGCAAGAGCTTTCAATAGCTAAAATTTTCATCTAATCAAACCTTTTTGTCATAATAAGGGCATCTTCACGGGGGGAAGTGTAGAAGTTTTTGCGTTTGCCTTCCACCGCAAAGTCAAACTTTTCGTAAAGTGAAATAGCGCTTTTATTGCTTTCACGCACTTCAAGCGAAACAAACGAAAGATTATTATCAAGAGCAAATTCAAATAATTTTGCAAGCAAGGCGGTTGCTACGCCTTGGTTACGGTATTCGGGGAAAACGGCAATATTTGTGATATAGCCTTCGTCAAGTATTGCCGAAATGCCAACGTAACCTAAAACCGCACCGTTTTTTTCGGCCACAAAGAAGCGAGTGCCCGTTTTGTAGGCGTCGGTAATGGATTGCTCGCTCCAAGGGGTAGAAAAGCACACCTCTTCAAGTCTTGCAATATCTTTAACGTGGCAAAGCTCAATGCCAACCACCTTTAGTGGTGGAAAGAGTAAATCTAGTTCGGTTATAATTTGGTCACGACAGGAACGATAAGTATCAAGATCGGCACCGTAGGGGTCGGCAATGCCATTGCCTAAAACCTCGGCTGTAACCCCTAAGGTGTTTAAAATTTCCTTATGGGTGGGCGACATACAAATTATTTTGTCCGCCCAATCTACAAGCTCACGGGAAATGGGCTTGGATAAATGCTCCGATTTATCAATACCGATTTCTTTTAAAGCCAAGCGAGAATTTTCCGAAATAGGCAAGCCGCCATCGGTTAGGCCACAGCTTTTAACCTTCAAATTTTTGTGGGTGTAGGATAAATAACCTTCGGCCATGGGGCTTCGGCAGGTATTACCCGTGCAAACAAATAAAATATTCATTACATTTTACTTTCTAACCAATTTTTGCCGTATGCTGCATCGGCAGTAAGCTTAACGCTCAAATTAGCGGCGTTTTCCATTTCGGTTGCTAAAATGTTGCAAACCAATTCGGCATCCTTTTCTTCGCACTCTACTATCAGTTCGTCGTGCACCTGCAAAATAAGGTGAGCGGTGGGAACTTCGCGTTCGAGTGTTTCAAAAACCTTTATCATAGCAAGCTTTATAATATCGGCTGCGGTGCCTTGAATGGGGGCATTTCTTGCAACCCTTTCACCAAAGGCGCGAAGCATACCGTTAGAGCTTGCAAGCTCAGGGAGATAACGGCGGCGGCCAAAAAGGGTGGTAACGTAGCCGTTAAGTTTTGCATCATTTATAGTGTTGTCCATATATTGTGCAACCTGTGGGTAGGTTGCTAAATATGATTTAATATAAGTATCGGCTTCCTTACGGGTAACTCCGATATCTTTTGCGAGTGAAAATGCGCCAATGCCATAAACAATACCAAAGTTTACCGCTTTGGCACGGCTACGCATAACGGGGGTTACCATATTGGTTGGCATACCGAAAACCTGTGCCGCGGTAGCGGTGTGAATATCGGTGCCACTTTCAAAGGCCGAAATCATATTTTTATCGTTTGCCATACTTGCAAGAACGCGAAGCTCAATTTGCGAATAGTCGGCGTCAACCAAAACCTTGCCGTTTTCGGCCACAAAAAATTCGCGCAAACGCTTGCCTTCATTAGTTCTAACAGGAATATTTTGTAGATTGGGTTCTAATGAACTGATTCGTCCTGTTCGGGCTTCGGTTTGGTTAAAGGTGGTGTGAATTCGGCCATCTTCGGCAATGCAGGTTTGCAGACCGTCGGTATAGGTGGATTTGAGTTTTGCAAGCTGGCGGTACTCTAGTAAAAGTGATACCGCAGGATGCTTATCCTTTAAATCCTCCAAAACCTCGGCGTTGGTGCTGTAGCCGCTTTTGGTTTTTTTCTTGGCGGGAAGGCCCAATTCTTCAAACAAAGCCACGCCTAATTGCTTGGGGGAGTTAAGGTTGAATTCGTATCCTACAAGCGAATAAATTTCCGATTGTATTTTTTGGGTTCGCACGCCTAATTCTTGCGACATACGCTCAAGACCGGCTTTATCGGCCTTAAAGCCGCGAAGCTCCATATCACCCAAAACCTTAGCTAGTGGAATTTCAATATCATAAAGCAGTTTTAACTGACCGCTTTTATCGAGTTCTTTTTCTAAGGTTTGGCAAACACTGTCAAAAAGGCAGGCGTTTTTTATAAGCTCGTTCGCTTCGCCTTTAATTTCGGGCAGTTTTGCCGAGTATTCGGCAAAAAGGCGGTCCATAGCATAGGACGAAGCTGAAGGATTACAAAGATAAGCGGCAAGCAAAGCGTCAAATTGGACGTTTAGTATACCACTAAAGTTTTTATAAATGTTTTTATAATCGTAAACCTTTTTTGAAATTTTCTGGTTTTCAAAAAGTTGTTTTACGGTGCTTTCATCACAAGTAAATGCGCAATTGCCGCTGACTACTGCAAAGCTTCCGTTTTCGCAGTAAACGGTGGCGGTATCAGTAAAAAGCGGAGTATCGCTAACCGTAATGGTAGCAAGGTCGGCCTTGGAAGTGATTATAGGGGAGTTGTCCGCTTTTAAACCCATTTTGTCGAGCAATTTAAAGAATTCAAGCCTTGTCATAAGGCGGGCAAGCTCGGCTTCGTTCATAGGCTTACGCTTATAATCTGCAATGTTTTCGTTTATGGGAGCGGTTTTGCAAATTCGGCCTAAATCACGGCTTAAAAATGCGCTTGTCTTATCGGCAATAAGCTTATTTCTAACCCCGTCTTTGATATCAATAGTTTCAA
The DNA here is from genome assembly GCA_017503305.1 of Clostridia bacterium. The sequence continues at coordinate 1,615 of JAFVTJ010000053.1, read as the reverse complement.
TATTTTCGTAAATATAGTCGATATTATGAAAACGGGAAATTAAGTCGGTTGCGGTTTTTTCGCCTACACCCGCAACACCGGGGATATTATCAGAAGAATCACCCTGCAAGGCCTTTAGCTCTATCATTTCTTCGGGGGTGAGGCCGTATTTTTCGAATAAGGCTTCTTTGTTGTAGTTTATAATTTCAGGCTTGCCCATTTTTGTAGCGGCAAGAAGCACCCTTGTTGAGTCGGATATAAGCTGCAAGGAATCGCGGTCGCCGGTTGAAATAACACACTCGTTACCGCTTTGCTCACAAGCACAAGCAAGTGTGCCTAAAATATCGTCGGCCTCGTAACCTTCACATTCAATACAGGTGTAGCCCGCAAGTGTTAGCCATTCCTTTAAAATAGGCATTTGGCTGCGCAGTTCTTCGGGCATACCCTTTCTGCCGACTTTATAGTCGGTATACATTTTATGGCGGAAGGTGGGGGCTTTAAGGTCAAACGCAACGGCCACACCGTCGGGGGCTTCAAGTTCCTCTAAACGATGTAAAATATTTATAAAACCATATACCGCGTTGGTGTATTGGCCGTCTTTGGTTGTTAAAAGCTTTATTCCGTAAAAGGCACGGTTTATAAGGCTGTTGCCGTCAATAGCAAGTAATTTCAAGCCGAAATCCCCCTAATATTATATATAAATAAATATACATAATAAATTATAACATATAAATTGCAATATGTCATTAAAAAATAAAAATTTTTTTGCTTTTTTTACCCAAAAATTAAACGCCAAGCTTTAATATACTTGGCGTTTAGCAATTAATTTTTTTCAAAGTCTACAAGTAAGCCGCCCTTTTCGGCATAAAAGCTGCAAAGAGCACCGCAAGGGTAAATTTTGGTTTTAACGTTTGGCATAAGTTTTAATATTTTTTCATTGAGTTTTATAGCACCTTCTTGGTTGAAACAATGACCTATGTAAACCTTGCCGTTTTTACAGCCTGCATTTTTTAAATATTCGGCTATGTAGTTTAGCGCTTTTTCTTCGCCGCGGCATTTTGAAAGAGGCTGGAGTGTACCAACGTCACTAGCTTTGCCTACAGCACGAATGCCTAAAAGTCCTGCCGCCTTTGCAGTAATTGCGCTAACACGGCCGTTATTTGCTAAGTTTTGCATAGATTCAAGCATAAATAAAAGGGCGGTGGATTTTGTGTATTCAGTAATTTGTTGGCAAATTTCTTCGAAAGAAAGGTTTTGTAAAATCAGTTCTTCCAATTTTTCGGCAATAAGCTTAAGCTCGGGCCCTGCCGAAAGTGAATCTATAACAAACACCTTGCGGTCGGGGTGTGCTTCTAAATAAAGCTCCTTTGCGGTCAAGGCAGCGTTAAAGCTGCCCGAAAGATTGCTTGTAATGGTTATGCAAAAAATATTTTGGCTATCGCCAAAGGCTGCAAGCCAATCTTCAGGGTTGGGGCAGGATGTGGAGGACTTACCCTTATAGCTTAAAAGGTAATCAACCATTTCCTTTAAATTAAGCTCTTGGTTATCAACAAACTCTTTTTCGTTAGTAATAATTTTAAGCGGTGCCGCCGCGAAAGAAACGTTATCAAGGCTAAAAACATCGGACGAGGAATCG
>JAFVTJ010000052.1 GCA_017503305.1 Clostridia bacterium | reverse complement strand
GAGGTAAAAAGCGACATGGAGGGCATTTTTTCCTTCTTTTTCTTCGCCTTTTTGGGAGCGGGTTCTTCTGCTTCGGGGTTAGCTTCAACAAGCTCCTCTTCGGTTAAGGGGGCGCTGTCGCTTGTTACAACGCCGTCAAGCATACGAATAATACGGGTGGAATATTCGGCCGCTAGTTCGGGGTTGTGGGTTACCATAATTACAAGGCGTTCTTTAGAAATTTCTTTCAAAATTTCCATTACCTGAACGCTGGTTTCGGTATCAAGCGCACCTGTGGGTTCGTCTGCCAAAATAATATCGGGGTTGTTTACAATAGCACGGGCAATGGCTACACGTTGCATTTGTCCGCCCGACATTTCGCTGGGCTTCTTTCTTAACTGGTCCGAAAGGCCTACCTTTTCAAGAGCCTCTATTGCTCTTTTGCGGCGTTCTTTTTTAGAAACACCCGAAAGGGTTAGGGCCAATTCAACGTTTTGTAAAACGGTTTGGTGGGGAATAAGGTTATAGCTTTGGAAAACAAAGCCTACCGAATGGTTGCGGTAGTTATCCCAGTGTCTTGCTTTAAAATTCTTTGTGGAAACACCGTTTATAAAAAGGTCACCTTCGGAATATTTGTCAAGACCGCCGATTATATTTAAAAGTGTTGTTTTGCCACAGCCCGATTGGCCAAGCACCGAAACAAATTCACTTTTACGGAATTGTAAATCAATACCCTTTAATGCTTTAACGGTTGTGTCGCCCGTTATATAATCCTTAGTAATGCCGACTAATTTTAGCATAGTATTTTCCTTTCGTAATGCAGTATATTAATTATAAACCCAAATTTTAAAGTTGCAATATAAATATTGACTAATTTATAAAAATTTTACATTTTTTACAAATTTTAAAAAATAATTGATTATAGGGCCTTGCGGTGCTATAATGAAACAAATTTATTAAAAGGAGGAAACCGTTATTTTTAAACGAGCAAGAAACCCTAAAAAATCGCTTTTTGGCGGCTTTAAAAATTTATTAAAAAGTGCGGTAGCCTGCCTTTTAATTTTGGCGGTATTTTTGGCAACCGCTTTGACACCCGGCTACGATTTTAAGCGAGAATTTGATATATTTTCATCCCGCAAAATTGTGGAAAATATTAAGAATTTAGAGCTTAATATGACCTCGGTTATATACTATAAAAACGAGGCGGAGGAATGGGTTGAATACAAGCGTGTTCACGGCGATGAAAACCGCATTTGGGTGCCCCTTAAAAAGATGCCCGAAGACCTTAAAAATGCCTTTATTGCTATAGAAGACGAGGATTTTGAAAAGCACCACGGTGTTGACTGGCAACGCACAATTTTGGCTGTGGTAAACCAAATTTTTAAGTATAGCAAGGTTGAATTTGGCGCTTCTACCATAACCCAACAGCTTATTAAAAATATTACATGGGATAATGAGAAGGTCTACTCGCGAAAGGTGCGCGAAATTGTACGCGCATTATTTATCGAAACACAGCTTTCTAAGGATGAAATTTTAGAAGCATATCTTAACACAATTGCCCTTGGCAATGGTATTAACGGTGTGCAGGTTGCGGCTAATTATTATTTTAATAAGGACGTTTCCGAGCTTAACACTGTCGAATGTGCTGCTATTGCGGCCATTACTAAAAATCCATCACGCTATAATCCTGTGCGCAGTATGGATGAAAATACCGCGCGACGCCGTACTGTACTTAACGAAATGCACGAGCAGGGCTATTTAAGTTATGAAGAACTACAGGTGGCTTATTTTCAAGAGATAACGCTTGATTCTTCCCAAAAGGAAAGCCTGGATACCGATATTAACGACTATTTTATTGATACGCTTATAGAGCAGGTTATAGAAGATTTGGCCGAAAAATATGCATGTGGTCCTAAAATTGCTTCTCAAATGTTTTATAACGGAAGTTTTAAAATTTATTCAACAATGAACCCCAAAGTGCAGTCCACCATGGAAGAGGTTTACAACAATCGCAAACGCTATTTTTACGAAAAGCGTAAAAACGACGATGGCGAAATGGAAGACGTGCAGTCGGGTATGGCTATAATGGATTACGCGGGCCATATTGTAGGCGTTGTGGGCGGTGTAGGCGAAAAAACGGTAAACCGCGGTCTTAACAGGGCAAACGTTCCGCGTCAGCCGGGCTCTACTATGAAGCCATTGGGTGTTTATGCACTGGCAATTGAAAACGATATTGTAGATTATACTTCCACCGTTTTGGATGAGCCGATTAAAAACTACTACGGCAACGGTCGATGGGGCCCGCGCGAATGGTTTGGCGAATATATGGGTGAAGTGCCCCTGAATTACGCCTTGCGCCGTTCTATGAATGCGGTGCCCGTAAGAATTATTGAAGAGGTTGGCATTGAAAATTCATATAAATTTTTAACCGAAAATTTAAACTTTAAACATATTGTTGAGGCCGATAAAAACGCAGCTTCCTTGGCGCTTGGCGGTTGCACTTACGGTATAACACCCATTGAATCGGCCGCGGCATTTGCAATTTTCGGCAACGGTGGCATTTATCACAAGCCGACAACCTATTACAAAATTGTGGGTACAAACGGTAAGGTTATTTTAGAACAGGACACCGAGGGCAAAAGGGCGGTAAGCTCGGCTACGGCTACTATTATGAACCATATGCTCCGCGAGGTTGTTTATAAAGAAGGCGGCACCGGTAGAGCAGTTGGCGGATTTGACTGGCGTATGAAGGCTTACGCTAAGACAGGCACCTCAAGTGATACCAAGGACTCCTGGTTAGTGGGTGGCACACCTTACTACATTGGATCGGTTTGGTACGGCTTTGATCATAATATGCGCGTTTACAACACAAGCGCTGCTAAAAGTGTTTGGCGTGATATTATGCGCGAAATCCATAAGGACCTTGAACCCATACAGTTTATCGATAGCCAAGACGTTTATCGCCGCGGCGAAGGGTATTATAAAAACGGCACAAAGCCGGGAACAATCCTCAAAGAAGAGGATTATTTGCCCCAAGAGGAAGAAGATCCCGAAGAAAACACCTCTTCGCAAGAGGGCACAGTTTCGGATACCTCTTCAACCGATTCTTCTGTAAACGACAGTTCTTCCGATAGTTCCCTTCCCGATAGTAGCGATGTTTCAAGCGGTGAAAGCTCTGATGAAACATCTTCGGGAGATACCTCTAATGAGAGTGGGGAAACATCAAGCGATACTTCGAGTGAGACGGTAAGCACCCCGACTGGTTCCTCTGAGGATAGCACTACGGCACAGCCGAGTGATACACGATAAAATTAACACCTGTATTTTTTGGAAATACGGGTGTTTTTTATTTGACAAAGTATATTATATATAATATAATATTTAAGTTAATTTATTATAAAGGGAATTTAAGTTAATCTATTATAAAGGGAAGTTTTACAATGGCAAAAATAGAAAATTTGCGTAACGTTGCTATTATTGCGCACGTTGACCATGGCAAGACCACACTTGTTGACCAGCTTTTAAAGCAAAGTGGAACCTTCCGTGATAACGAAGCGGTTGATGAGCGAGTTATGGACTCTAACGATTTGGAGCGCGAACGCGGAATAACAATTCTTTCTAAGAATACAAGCGTAATGTATGGCGATATTAAGATAAATATTGTTGATACCCCAGGACATGCCGATTTTGGTGGCGAGGTTGAGCGTATTTTACAAATGGTTGACGGTGTGCTTCTTTTGGTAGACGCCTTTGAAGGCTGTATGCCTCAAACCCGTTTTGTACTTAAAAAGGCTTTAGCGCTTAATAAAAAGGCCGTTGTAGTTGTTAATAAAATTGACAGACCCATGGCAAGACCTTACGAAGTTGTAGATGAGGTGCTTGATTTGTTTATCGAGCTTGGTGCCGATGAAGAACAAATTGAGTTTCCTGTGGTGTTTGCTTCGGGTCGCGATGGCTATGCTTCCTTCTCGCCCGATATTAAGGGTGAGGATATGCGCCCCTTGTTTGATGCCATTGTTAAAGAAATTGATCCACCCGAAGGGGAAAGCCAAGCTCCCTTGCAGGTGCTTTTTACTAATATTGAATATGATGAATATTTAGGTCCCATTGGTGTTGGTAGAGTTTTGCGCGGCACTATAAATGCAGGTCAAACTGTTTCCCTTTGCCACAAGGACGGCACCTTTAACAATTTGAAAATTGCAAAGCTTTTCATGTATAAGGGTCTTAAAAGGGTCGAGGTAGAAACCGCCGCTGCAGGTGATATTATTCAGGTTGCGGGATTGGACAAGCTTGAAATTGGCGAAACCGCCTGTGCGACCGATTGTATTGAGCCATTGCCCTTTGTGAAAATAGACGAGCCTACCTTGTCTATGAACTTTATGGTTAATAATTCTCCCTTTGCAGGACGCGACGGTAAGTTTGTTACTTCGCGCAATATTCGCGACCGCTTGTTTAAAGAGGTTATGACCAACGTAAGCCTTCGTGTTGAGGAAACCGATTCGGCTGATACCTTTAAGGTTTCGGGCAGAGGCGAATTACACCTTTCAATCCTTATTGAAACTATGCGCCGTCAAGGCTATGAATTTCAGGTTTCTCCACCTGAGGTTATTTATAAAAAGACAGAAGACGGACAATTGCTTGAACCGATCGAGCTTTTAATGATTGAAGTTCCCGAGCAGTACGTGGGAGCGGTTATGGAAAGACTTGGCACCCGCAAGGCAGAAATTAAAAATATAGGCACTCGCGAGGGTGGCACCTCTCATTTGGAATTTTTGATTCCTTCACGCGGTCTTTTAGGTTACCGTTCACAATTTTTGACCGATACTAACGGTAACGGTATTATGAACCACGTGTTCGACAGCTACCAAGAGTATAAGGGCGATATTTCCCAACGTTCAACCGGCTCTATTATTGCTCACGAAACGGGCGAATCTACGGGCTATGGTCTTTATAATACTCAGAGCCGTGGCAGGTTGTTTATTGGCCCCGCTACCGAGGTTTACGAGGGTATGATAGTTGGCGAAAATCCCAAGAACGAGGATATTGTTTGTAACGTTTGCAAGAAAAAGCAGTTAACAAACACCCGTGCTTCCGGTTCGGACGATGCTTTACGCTTGGTGCCCCATACCGTGTTAAGCCTTGAGCAATCGCTTGAATTTATTAAAAACGATGAATTGGTGGAAATAACCCCCAATAATATAAGACTTCGCAAGAGAATTTTAAACAAAGAAGAACGAATGAAATACGAATCGAAGAGAAAATAATGAACTATATTATTCTTGATTTAGAGTGGGACAGCACCTTCTTTAAGGCGCAAAAGCGGTTTATTAACCAAATTTTGCAAATTGGCGCTGTAAAGCTTAATGAAAATTTTGATATTGTAGACACCTTCGAAGTGACCGTAAAATCGGCAATTTCAAACAAGGTTACGGGCAGGTTTGCGCGACTTACGGGCATAACTAACGAGGTAATGCGCGCGGGCGTGCCATTTGAAAAGGCGGTTGAAGAATACAACGCTTGGGTGGGCGAAAACGCCGTAACAATGACGTGGAGCAATTCGGATTTATACACAATTGTTTCCAACGAGGAGGATTTGCTTAGCGGCAAAAGATTTAGGATAGAAAAATATCTTGATTTGCAAAAGTTTATTCAGAATGAGATGTATTTAAGAGGTTATACTGATAAAAATCAGGTTTCGCTGTCTTTGGCGGCCGAATTTTTGCAAATTGAAACCGAGGATATTGATTTTCATACCGCGAAGGACGATAGTCTTGTGGCGGCCTATCTTTTGAAAAAGTGCTACAATGAAGAACGCTTTGTTCCGCTTATTAAGGACGCCACTAACCCCGAGTTTTTCAAAAGGCTTCGCTTTAAAAGTTATTCGATATCTAATATTCATAACGAAAAAATTGATAAAAAGCATTTGGAGTTTAAGTGTCCCAAATGCGGCAAAATGGCAAAAAGGGTTGCTAAATGGAAATATTCAAACCGTTGGTTTGCGGCCAATTTTATTTGTGACTGCGGCGAAAAATTTAACGGCAGGGTAATGTTTAGGCAAACCTTTGACGAACTAATCGTAAAACGAAAAATATGCGAATTTAAAGAAAAAAAGCAAACTATTAAAGAAGAAACTAAGGTGTGATTTTATGTCAGAAACAAAACGTGCCACTTGGGGCAGCAGCGCCACCTTTATTTTGGCGGCTGTAGGATCGGCTGTGGGTCTTGGTAATGCTTGGCGTTTTCCAAACCTTGCGGCAAAGCATGGCGGCGGTGCATTTCTTTTGGTGTACGTTATCGCAATGCTTATTATAGGCATACCCCTTTTAATGATGGAAATTTCTATCGGTCGTAAAATGCGTTCGGGCGCTCCCGGTGCTTTACGCCGAATGAACAAAAAGTTTGAGCCTATCGGTTGGGCGGCTACTACCAATGCTTTTGTAATTGTTACTTATTACGCTGTGGTTTTTGCCTGGGTTATTATGATGGCAATCTTCAGCTTTAAGTTTGTTAATATGACAGGCAATAATGAAGCGGCAAGCGGCCTTTGGGCTACCATTATTAAAACAACAGGCACTATAAAGGGCTTTGATACAGTATCGCTTCCGGTTATACTTTGCTTGCTTGTGGCTTGGGGACTTATTTATTATTGCATTCGCAACGGTACAAGCAGTGTTGGCAAGGTTATTAAGTATTTAGTATTCTTGCCGGTTATTTGCCTTGGTTTTATGGCTATAAAGGGCGCTACAATGCCTGGCGCAATGCAAGGTCTTGCAGCATTCTTTATCCCCAAATTTTCGGCGCTTTCCAACCCTATGCTTTGGGTTGATGCAATAGGCCAGGTTTTCTATTCAATGTCGGTAATGATGGCGATTATGATTGCTTACGGTTCCTTCCTTGATGATAGCAGTAATATTGCCCGCGACGGTATTATCATTGCCTTTTCTGATTTGGCAGTAAGTCTTTTGTCGGGTATTGTAATGTTTACCACAATGTACGGCACAGGATTACAAGATATGCTCGCTCAAAAATCGGGCCCCGGCCTTGCTTTTGGCGTATATCCCACCGCTATTGTTAATCTTTCAAAAAGCGGCGTGTTTAACGCAATATTTGCTTTTATTTTCTATTTTTGCCTTTGCACCTTAGCGATTGACTCGGCTTTCTCCCTTGTTGAAGGTATTTCAACCGCATTTTCGGATAAGTTTGGCACCGACAAAAAGAAGACAACAATTACACTTTGCGTAATTGCCGGTGTTATTTCTTTGATTTATACCACGGGTGCAGGTCTTGCTGTGCTTGATATAGTAGATAACTGGTGTAACAGCTTTACCCTTATTTTAATTGGCGTGCTTGAAACAATTGCAATAGGTTGGTTCTTTAAAACAGGTAAGGTTATAAAAGAAATTAACCGTAATTCTAAGAAGTTTAAAATGCCTAGAGTTTGGTTTGATATAGCGGTTAAATTTGTGGCTCCCGTTTCTTTGACAGTGCTTTTTGTTTGGAACATTATTGACTTGTTTAAAAACAAGGGTGGTATTTACGGTGCCGCCGATGGTTATAATCTAACTTCAAACATTTTGGCAGGTTGGCTTGTGTTTGCGCTTTGCCTCGTAAGCGGCTTTGTTATTCCGCGTTTTAAGGGCAAAAATAAGCAAACCGAAACCGAAGAAACCTGGGAAGATTAATAAATTTACATTTTTATGCATAAATATTCTAAAAAGTTAAATAAAAAGTAAAAATATTAAGAAAACTCTTGCATATTTATTCAATTAGGTGTATAATCTGTGCATATTTTGAAAAATCAATGCATAGTCGTGCATACGGAGGTAATTAAAATGAGTAAGAAAGAATTTAAAAAGATAGTTTTAGCATATTCGGGCGGTCTTGATACCTCTATCATCATCCCGTGGCTTAAGGAAAACTACAACAATCCCGAAATTATTGCAGTATCGGGTAACGTTGGTCAAGCAGATGAGCTTGAAGGCTTAGAAGAAAAGGCATTAAAAACCGGTACTTCCAAGCTTTACATAGAAGACCTTACAAAAGAATTTTTGGACGATTACGTATTC
>JAFVTJ010000051.1 GCA_017503305.1 Clostridia bacterium | reverse complement strand
TTTGCTTTATTTCTTACGTAACCTATTCTTGATAGAATTTCTTTTATTTCCATAACAAACCTTAAAAAATCTTTATACAACAATTATAAATTAACTTTTGCACTACATATACAAGCGATATACATAAATTTTTGCTAAAAACCTTGTTTTGAATACACACAAACATAAAATTGTGTTATAATGTTTAGTGTGAGTATTCAAAATTATTATTATTAAGGTTTTTGTTTATGGAAAAACATAAAATATGCTCTTTTTTTGGGCACAGAAAGATACAAATAACAAAAGAATTACAAGAAGTGCTTTTTAAGCTTTTAAAAGACTTAATTGTTAACCACAACGTGCAGACCTTTTTGTTTGGCAGCCGTAGCCAATTTGATTACCTTTGTCATGCGGCTGTAACTAACCTAAAGCAAGAATTCCCTTATATACAAAGGGTTAATTATACTTGTAAAAGTGAGTTTTGTGTTTTAGAGATTGAGCGGCAGAAATTGGAGCAAGTATATTCCAATTTTTATAAAGAAAAAGTCCATTTACTCGGTTTTGAAAAGGAAATAGAGCATCCTAAAAAATATACGGCTGGCTTTGCCGGGTACGTTGAACGAAACCAAGCAATGATAAACGATAGTGATTTTTGCGTGTTTTATTATGATAATGCGTACAAGCCTGATTTGAGAAAGAATTCAAAGAAAAGCTTAAGCTACTATCAGCCAAAAAGCGGCACTGCGCTTGCTTATTCATACGCCAAGAAAAAACAAAAAGCAATAATAAACGTGTTTGTTGGTTTGGACTAAACAATATACTTTTCAATAAATATTCCAACTTAATTAAGCTTGCCCGCTTGCGTATGCAAGCGGGCAAGTTTACCACAATTATTGATTACTTTTTCTTAATTCTTTATTAAAAAAGCGGCCTATAGGCCGCTTTTTGACTATTTTGTGTAAGTTACTTCGATATTACCAAACTTGTTATAGCCTGTGATAACAAGGCGTTTATTGGGGTTTGCCTTTGGTGATTTTTCACAGTCAACGTTGCCTAAATTATTAACTACGTCAAGCGAAACAACCCAGTCACGCGGGACAAAAATTTCAACGTTGCCCATTTTATTGACAACCATTAATTTTGCCGTGCCTTTAAAGTTATCGGTGTTGGTAAAGTAAACTTCGGTTGAGCCAAGCTTGTTATAACAGCTGATTTCCCTGTGTTTTGAGCAGTCAACGTATTTTGTGGTTGAGCTGAGCCTGTTGTAATATGCGTTTTCTCCCTTTTTAAAAGCTTCTTTAAAAGACTTATCAAAGGCTTTTTCGTTAAGGTCAAAGTCGCAATCGCTATCGTCTGAATCGTCGTCAACGTCACTAACGGGCTCGTTGGCGGTGGTTTCTTCATTTTCGGGTGTGTTACCGTCACGCACGACGTTGTCTTTTTTTATTCTGCCGTTTTTACCATTTGCGTTTATGTGGATTTTAATACCTTTGTTAGGAAGTAGCATTGATACGCCGATTGTTAATAAAACTGCCGATAAAATAAACAGCCAGTTAGGACCGATATCCCCGCTTGGGATACCGCAGGCTAAAGCGATTTCCTTTTCCAAAATCAAAAAGATAATCACAAGCGGTATAAAAAGCAAGCTGAATTCGCCTTCCAAGCAGCGCTCAATGGCAAAGGCAAGCAATAAGCCGCTTGCAACTAACTTCCATGCCGATATATTTTTAAGGCCGAAGTCAACCCCGACCGTATTAAGTATTACCGCGACCGCAAGCACGATAAGTGCTATGGCCCATACTATGTTACTCTTTTTCATAATTCACCTATTTGATACGCAACGCGTAAATCTTGTCCTTTAAGTCTTTATAATAATTTTTTGAAACGTAAACGCTTTTTTCGGTGTTTTTAAAGCACACCTTGCTTGGCCCTGTAAGGTTTTTGGTTATGCTTGAAACAGCCATTGCGTTTATTATACAGCTTTTTGATGCCCTAACAAAGCAGGGTGGAAGGGATTTTTCAAGCTCTTGCAAAGTAGAGCGTGAATAATACATATTTTTTGAAGTGTGTGCGGTTATCTTTCCGTCGTCGGTTTCAAAAAAGAGTATTTTGTTAACACCAACAAAGTATTGGGTGTCGCCGATAAAAAAGTCCATGTCTTTTGTGAAGACGGTGGAAAGCAATATATCCTTTATTGCTTGGGCTTTTTGGATATCTGGCGTTTTTATATGTATGCCTTCTTCTGCTACGCTTGGGCAAACGTCAATTTTTATGTCCATTTGCTATTGTCCTTTAGCGTTTATGCTTTCATTATATATTATTTTAAAAATTTGTAAATACTTTTTGCCTAAAAGGTAAGTTTTTGGGCTTAAAAGGTAAAAATTTATCCTTATTGTAAGCCCACGCTTTATTTAATTTTACTAAAGTTATCTGCAAGTTTAGGGGTTCCTGACGCCACAATGAATAATGAAGAATGAAGAATGAAGAATTGTGGTAAACTTTTTGCTTTGGCAAAAAGTCTTTAATAAATTAAAAAAGGCTCCCTTGTGTAAAGGGAGCTGGCTTTGACGAAGTCAAAGACTGAAGGATTGTAAATACTAACAACGTTTTTAACAACGCTTTACTTAAGTTATCTGGGAACTCAAGGGGGTTCCTGACGCCACAACCGCTTCGCGGTTGGTAGAATGAAGAATGAAGAATTATTGTCAGTTGTCCGCTTCGCGGCAACCCCTTATTTAAATTTAATA
>JAFVTJ010000050.1 GCA_017503305.1 Clostridia bacterium | reverse complement strand
TCCCCTGGGCCGCTGACGAAAGCGACTTTGATGCTGCAAAGGCAGTTAAGGAATTGGGCGAAACCGCAATGCTCACTTTCTGCGAAGGCGAAACCAACGATACGGTGCTTTTAACCGGTGCCGACGTTGAATCAGCCAGTGCAGGTGTTGACCAAGAAACTAACAAATACATTGTACATCTTAAATTTAATGATGCGGGTAAGGCAAAATTTGCCGCCGCAACCAAAAAGCTCTACCAAAAGACTATTTCTATTTGGATGGACGACACTTTACTTTCAGCTCCTACAGTTAACAACGTTATTACCGATGGTAAAGCTACTATTTCGGGTGATTTCAATTCTGCAACCGTGACCGACCTTGCAAACAAAATCAACGCAGGTGCGCTTCCCTTTGCTCTTACTGTAGACGATAGCAAATTGCAAATAATTTCTCCCTCTTTAGGTTCTAACGCATTGCAGGTTATGCTTATCGCAGGCTCTATTGCATTTGCTCTTATTTGCTTACTTATGATTTTACGCTACCGTATGAACGGTTTTGTAGCTTCAATCGCACTTTTAGGTCAGTTAGCAGGCTCTATCGCTTGTATTTCGGGCTACTTCCGTGGCGTAGACAGCTTTACACTTACCATCCCCGGTATTGCAGGTATTATCCTTTCTATCGGTGTTGGTGTTGACTGTAACGTTATCGCAGCTGAACGTATACGTGACGAATTTAAAAAGGGTAAAACCATTGACGGCGCAATCGATTCAGGTTATAAAAACTCTTTAAGCGCTATTATCGACGGTAACGTAACCATTACTATCGTATCCATCGTGCTTATGGGTGCTTTCGGTACTCCCGACAGCTTCTTAGCTAAAATCTTCTCACCCTTAATGTCCCTCTTTGGCACACAGGTTACCGGCGCAATTTACTCCTTCGGCTACACCCTTTTAGTAGGTACAATATTCAACCTTATAATGGGCGTTCTTGCCTCTAAGCTTATGCTTAAGAGCGTTTCACAATACAAAGCTCTTAGAAATCCTTGGCTTTACGGAGGTACCAAAAATGCGTGAATTTAACATAGACTTTAACAAAACCTTTAAACCTGTGCTTATCGTTTATTTAAGCATATTCCTTGTTGGTGCAATTTTAGCTTGCATCTTTGGTCTTAAGCTTGACATCAACTTCTCGGGCGGTACAAAAATTTCTTATTCCTACACAGGCGAAATTACATCCGCCAAAATTGAAGAAGTTACCAAAAAGGTAATCGACAAATCCTTTACCGTTTCTCAAAGCACTTCGCTTGCAGGCGATACTCAAACCTTTGAAATCGCCCTTGTTGGTAAAAACGCTTTATCTGCAGATGCGCAAGAAAAGCTTACCACCGAACTTGCAAAAGAATTTAAGGATAATAAAATTTCTCTTTACAATTCCAACTCGGTAAGCCCCACCATCGCAGGCGCATTTTTCTTAAAGAGTATGGTTGCTGTACTTATTACCGCAATTTTGGTAGTTATTTACGTTGGCTTCCGCTTTAGAAGAATCGGCGGTGTTTCGGCAGCGCTTACCGCTTGGGTAGCACTTGTATTTGATATTCTTATCTCCATCTTCGTATGTGTTGTTTTCCGCTTACAAATTGACTCCAACTACATCGCAGTTGTACTTACAATTTTAGGTTACTCACTTAACGACACCATCGTTATTTACGACCGTATCCGTGAAAACGAAAAGCTCTTCCCCGATATGGAAATCGGCACTCTTGTTAATAAGAGCGTAAACACTGTTATGATTCGTAACATTGTAACCACCTTAACAACCATTATCGCAATTATCACAATCATTGTTACTGCCGAATTGTTTGGTATTACCACACTTCGTACACTTGCTATTCCTATGGCGTTTGGTCTTGTTTCGGGTGCGATTTCTTCAGTATTCATTTCGGGTCCGTTATGGGTTATCTGGAAAAGACACAGAGCAGCAAAAGCAAAGAAATAATTTACACAAAACAAAATCCGATAGATTCGAACAGAATCTATCGGATTTATTTTTTTACAATAAATAATCAATGATGGTGATGGTGGTGATGATGCGAATGCTCATGGAGTTCGTGCGAGCACTCTCTTTCCTCGCAGTGCTCATCCTTGGATTCACATTCAACCGTGGTGTGTGCTATACCGTGCTCTCGCATTTCTTCCTTTATCTCAGCTTTGATTTTTTGCAAATCGCCATCGGCTACAACGTGTAGCGTTGCACGGTTGCTAAAGCCGTCCACACTCCAAACGTGCAGGTGGTGAACGTCTAAAACACCTTCTATTGTTAAAAGATGTCCCTTTAAAGATGTAAGGTTTATTCCCGCAGGGGTTTTTTCAAGAAAAATATCTAAGCCTTGTTTTAAGCCTTTTAGGGCGTTAAGCAAAATAAACACTGCAACAAAAACCGAAAGAATGGGGTCTAAAACCTTAAAGTCTGTAAATTTCATTACAACCGCGCCGATTAAAACCACAAGCCAACCGAGAACGTCCTCAAGCATATGAAGATTAACCGCTTTTTGATTTAGCGATTCGCCACCGTGGGTAAAAATTGATGCCAAGAAATTGACAACCACGCCCACACAGGCGAATATAAGCATGCCGTTGTAATTTATTGTAACAGGATTTATAATTCGCAAAACGGCGTTGTAAATAACTATTGCCGAGCCCGAGAGAAGTATTACAGTTGTTATAATGCTGCCCAATACCGAAAAGCGCACGTAACCATAGGTAAAGTTCTCGTCGGGCTTTTTGTGGCTTAACTTTTCAAGCAAATAGGAAAGCCCTATGCTTACGCTGTCGCCCAAATCGTGCACCGCATCCGAAGCTATTGCCACACTGCCCGTAATAATGCCGCCTATAAACTCAAACACCGAAAAGAAAAG
>JAFVTJ010000049.1 GCA_017503305.1 Clostridia bacterium | reverse complement strand
TATCGCGTGCGGGGTGATCGGCAGGAACGTTTAAGCATTCAAAGTTGTAGTGGTCGGTTTCAACCTCGGGACCGTCAACAACGTCAAAGCCCATTGAGGTGAAAATGTCAATCATATCGTTTAAAACGGTGTTTAAGGGATGAAGCTTACCTTTCTTAATTTCCTTTGCGGGAAGGGTAATATCAATAGTTTCATCCTTTAATTTCTGTTCCATAGCGAGCTTTTTCATTTGCTCGTTTTTCTCGCTAATTAAGGCTTCAACCTCGGCTTTAGCTTGGTTTACAAGCTGACCCATAATGGGGCGTTCTTCGGGCGATAATGAGCCCATTTGCTTTAAAATGGCGGTAAGTTCACCCTTTTTGCCTAAGTATTTTACGCGTAAAGCTTCAATTTCTGCTTGGGAATTGGCATTAGCTATCGCTTCTTTAGCTTGTAGGCTGATAGCTTCAAGTTGTGTTTTCATTAAAAAACCTCCAAAAAATAAAATAAGCCCCGTCCATATAACAGGACGAAGCATAGTTTCTCCGCGGTACCACCCGTATTTTTGCAAAAGCAAACACTCTTGTAACCTATAACGGAGTTTACCGTCAGCACCTACTGCTATTTCAGCACTGCTGCTCGAAAGGGAACTTCAGAAAATACCGAACACTTATATCCGCTTTCAGCCTTGGCGGATACTCTCTGAAAGGCGGTATAGCCTTACTTTCCTTTGTCAACGCATTTACAAAATTCATAATAACACTAAAATTTAATATTTGCAAGCATTTTTTCTTTCTTTTTTAGTGAAAAAGTGATATAATATATTAAAATTTATTGAAAAGTGGTAAAAATGTTAGAAAATTTGAAAACGGAAGCCTATAATTCGGCTTTAGAAATTATTGAAATTGCAAATTTAAAGGAAAAGGATATACTGGTAATCGGTTGCTCCACAAGTGAAATTGTGGGGGATAAAATCGGTACTAATTCTTCGCCCGATGCCGCTAAGGCGGTTTTTGAAGGGATATACAAAGCCGCCCAAGAAAATGGCGTTTTTGTGGCGGCGCAGTGCTGTGAGCATTTAAACCGCGCTATCGTAATTGAAGAAGCGGCGGCACAAAACTTAGAAATAGTAAACGTTGTACCGCAACCCAAAGCGGGCGGTTCGTTTGCGACTGCGGCTTACAATACCTTTAAAAATCCCGTCGTGGTGGAAGAAATAAAGGCTCCCGCTGGGCTTGATATCGGCTTTACAATGATTGGTATGCACATTAAAAGGGTGGCAGTTCCCGTAAGGCTTAAAAATAACAAAATTGGCAACGCTACCGTTCTTGCTGCTCGTAGTCGCCCTAAGTTTATTGGCGGTGAGCGAGCACACTATAACGAAAGTTTAACTTGACATATTTATTAAGTTTAAGTATCATTTTAAAAAAGGAAAGGTGATTTATATGAAATACGAAGTATTAAAACTTTTGGCGCAAAATGCAAAATATACAAATGAGGATATCGCGACTATGCTTGGCGCTACCGGTGAAGAGATTGCCGATATTATAAATCAGCTTGAAAAGGATGGTTTGATCCGCGGTTATAAAGCGGTTATAGACTGGGAAAAATTAGACGGCGCTTATGTTTCGGCAGTGGTTGAGCTTAACGTTGTGCCTAAGGCAGGCCTTGGTTTTGAAGAGGTAGCCGAAAAAATTATGAAATATAACGAGGTTGAATCGGTTTATTTAATGTCTGGCAATTACGACCTTAACATTATTGTAAAGGGTAAGACACTCCAAGATATTGCGCGCTTTGTTGCTAAGGAGCTTGCTACTATCGATTCGGTAACCTCTACTGCTACGCACTTTGTAATGCGCAGATATAAAGAAATGGATGTTGAGCTTATTTCAGGTCCTATTGATGACAGGGGGCAGCTCTTCGTATGATAGATTACGGCAAGGTATTAAATAAAACTGTTACCGATATTAAACCGTCGGGTATTAGAAAGTTTTTTGATATTGCCGCTACTATGGACAACGTTATTTCTTTGGGCGTGGGCGAGCCTGATTTTCAAACCCCGTGGGCTATTAGAAAAGCAGGTATAGAATCGCTCGAACGCGGTAAAACAAAGTATACGTCAAATTGGGGTCTTATTGAGCTAAGACGCGAGATTGTAAATTATCTCGACCGAAAATTTTCACTTAAATATAACCCCGATAATGAAGTTTTAGTAACGGTAGGCGGCAGTGAAGCTATTGATATGTCGCTACGCGCTTTAATAAATCCGGGCGACGAGGTTATTATCCCTCAACCAAGCTACGTTTGTTACGAGCCGATAACTCGTATTGCGGGCGGTGTTCCCGTTATCATTAACACCAAGGCCGAAAACGATTTTAAGGTTACAGTAGAAGAATTAAAGACTGCTATAACCGATAAAACCAAGGTGCTTATTCTTCCTTATCCTTCAAACCCCACGGGTGCTATTATGGAAAGGGAAGACCTTGAAGCGCTTGCAAAGGTGCTTGAAGATACAAATATAATCGTTTTGTCGGACGAAATCTATGCCGAGCTTACCTTTTCGGGTAAAGCACACGTATCTCCCGCATCCTTGCCCGAACTTTATGATCGCACAATTACCGTAAACGGTTTTTCAAAAGCTTTTTCGATGACGGGTTGGCGCTTAGGTTATGCTTGCGGTCCAAAACCGCTTATTGATGAAATCACAAAAATCCATCAATTTGCTATTATGTCTTCACCTACAACCAGTCAGTACGCCGCTATTGAGGCTCTTAAAAATTGTGATGAAGATGTTAAGTATATGTTAAAGCAATACGATATGAGAAGACGTCTTATCGTTTCGGGCTTTAATAAGTTGGGTCTTACTTGTCGCGAACCTAAGGGTGCGTTTTATGCATTCCCGTCGATTAAATCGACAGGTATGACAAGTGAAGAATTTTGCGAAAAGCTTTTATACTCTAAAAAGGTTGCAGTAGTGCCCGGCACCGCCTTTGGCGAAAGCGGTGAAGGCTTTATCCGTGCTTCTTACTGTTACTCGGTTGAGCATATTAAAGCAGCACTGCAAAGAATTGAAGAATTTTTGAAAGAAATTTAAAGAAAAAGGCCTTGCAAAAAATTACTTTTGCAAGGCTTAAAAATTTTTTAAAATTTTTGTTGACAAAATAAAAAAATATGTTATAATGTTTTTTGTTCTATGGTGGATGTAGCTTAGTTGGTTAAAGCGCCAGTTTGTGGCACTGGAGACCGTGGGTTCGAATCCCATCTTCCACCCCAACAATTTACGGTACGCGAAAGCGTGCCGTAAACTCAACTTAATAACCCATTGGGGTGTCGTCAAGCGGTAAGACACAGCACTTTGAC